>DAOTUI010000274.1:0-46169 GCA_034437035.1 Chloroflexaceae bacterium | reverse complement strand
AAGAGCGTAAACAGTACACCTGATGGATACCCCGATCGTACCCACGATGCAGCCGTTCGTGTTCCTTCGTGTTCCTTCGTGTGCTTCGTGGTTGGTCTGATTGTTGCCGTTTGGAAGTCAAATTGGTATAAGTTACACGACTTACGCGGTTGACATGCAAACCGGACGTTTCACCCGATGGAAGCTCGATTCGCCTGCGGCAGCATGGTACTTATTTTATCTTTTTGGAAAAAAAGTGGCTCGGAGACCCACTTTTTTCCCAAAAAGGATGTCCGGTACCACCCTGCCGGAGGCGCAGTGCTTTCCGGGTCAATGACTGCGTAACTCCTATAAGTTAACGGTTAGGGGTTAGCGCGCCTGTGCCGGGTTCTGTGGGCCATTTGCGGCACGGTTATCAACTGCAACGACCTGCACGGGTACGCTAACCCAATGAAAACTACAAAACTACGGACTGCAGATTACGGGCTACGGACTACAGGCTACGGACTACGGACTACGGGCTACAGACTACGGGCTACAGACTACGGACAATAAACTACAGACTCCGCGCATAGCGCACGGCATTCTGGAAGATCACCAGGCCATCGCCAGTTTGCCGCCAGGGCTCACGCGTCCAGCGGGGATGCTGTTGCGGTAGAACCGCGTCTTCCGGGTGGGGCATCAGACCGAGCACATTGCCCTGTGAGTTGCACAGGCCCGCGATATGATCAACGGAGCCGTTGGGATTGGCGGGGTAGGCCGGCGCGCTGCCGTCCGGGGTGGTGTAGCGCAGTGCCACCTGACCGGCCGATTGCAGTTGCGCCAGCACCGTGCTATTGGCAACGGCAACGCGCCCTTCGCCATGCGCTACCGGCACCTCAATCGACGTATCAAGCCCCTGTGTGAAGATGCAGCGACTGGCCGGATCGGGCGTCAGGCGCACCCAGCGGCACTCAAACTGCCGGGACGCATTGTGCGTCAGGGTTACGGGTGTGGGGCTCGGAGCCGTCTTCACCTGTTTTGGATCTGCCGCATGTTGATCGGTAGCGTTATTCCATCCCGGAAGCATGCCCGCTTTTGCCAGCACCTGAAACCCGTTGCAGATCCCCAGCACCGGACGCCCATCCGCCACAAATGCGGCGAGTTGCTCCTGCAGTCGGTGCAGCAGATCGACAGCCAGCAACTTCCCGGCCCCCAGATGATCTCCATACGAGAAACCACCCGGAATAATCAGCCAGCCATAGTCGCGCAGATGGAGACTGCCCTCGGCCAGTCGGTTCACATGGACGCGCTCGGGTTGTGCGCCGACCAGTTCACAGGCCGCTGCAGCATCGCCATCCCGGTTAATGCCGGGCGCACGCAGAATAAGCGCTTTTACGACCATCGAAACTCCAATTCTACTTCACCTACCTTGATTCGATCACCCTGGTGCAGGCGCTGCGGAACATTGGCCGGAATATTCACGCCATTGATCATCGTTCCGTTGGTGCTGCCCAGATCGGTTAGCGTGTAGTTGTCACCATCGCGCTGGATGGTCGCATGGTTGCGCGAGGCAATGCCCCGATCATGTTCGGCCAGATCGACGGTGGGATAGTGATTCTGGCGTGGGTCACGCCGTCCAATGTTGCAGGGCATCTTCTCCAGTTTGATCTCCCAGGTACCACGCGGCGAAGTTGCCAGTAGCCGCGCCGTTGGCGGAGCCCCCAGCGGTGTGCCACAGTTGGCACAGAAGCGCGCCTTCGTCTTGTTGACATAACCACAGTTCCCGCAGGCAATGCCACCGCCGGCGGCCTGTGCCGGAGCCGGGGATGCCGGCGCTGGAGCGGCCGGAGTTGCGGCGGCCGGCGAGACGGCGGGCGGTACAACAGTGCGCTCAGCCGGATCAACAAAGGGTGTGTCGAGACGGCTATGCAGCGCCTGCTCCAGCTCCAACCCCGTCTGGTAGCGTTGCCCGCGGTCAAGCGCCATCGCCGTGATAATGATCTGTTCGGTAGCGGGATCAACCGAGGGGTTAAACTTGCGCACGTAGCCCGGCTGTGGTGGTTGCAGCGGAACCGGCGGCTGATTGGTCAGCAAGTGCAGCAGGGTGGCTCCCAGCGCATAGATATCACTGCGGGCATCGGTCTGGCCTTTGCCATACTGCTCCGGGGGGGCATACCCGGCTGAACCCATGGCAATCGTGTCTTTCGCCTTGCGTTTTTTGTAGGTCCGTGCCACGCCAAAGTCAATCAGCTTGACGACACCCTCCGGTGTGATCATAATATTCGGTGGCTTGAGGTCACGATAGATCACGGGTGGTTGCAGCGAATGCAGGTAGTGCAGCACCCGACAGAGCTGAATGCCATACCCGATCACCTGCTGCTCCAGCAGCGGCGCATTCGCCTCGCGGATACGTGCCTCGAGGGTTTGTCCGGGGACAAACTCGATCACCATTGTTGGTCGGCCATTATTCTCGAATTCGTCCGCCAATCGCAACAGGTTGGGATGGTTGAGCCGCCGCAGCAACTCAACTTCCTGGGCAAAAAGTTTGCGGTTCTCTTCAACCTCGTCGGCGGGGGTGTTGGGCAGCGGACGCATCTCCTTGACGGCCCAGATCGAGTTATCGCTGGTCCGCCGCGCCCGGTAGACGGCACCCATACCACCGCGCCCGATGAGATTCAAAATCTCATAATCGTCGATGGTACCGTGCAGTATTTCATTTTCTACAAGCCGATCCTGCATAGTGTCTGGTTTGTGCTTTATCATCCTGATCTGTGCCGGCACCACTGTGCGCTACGCCGATGTTCAGTTGCTCATTATAGCACGTTGCAACGGGCGATGTGGCATAAACATTCCGGGAAGCAGTGTACCGTCGCGCAGGATGGTGTAGATGCGACTTGCAACTGATTCCCACCGGCGGCGGATCGGGCAATTCGCCGCCGGCGGGTTGGGGCAATCACCGGCGGATCGAGCGGCGAAACGCCGTCAGCGCCAGCCAGATGCCGAGGATCGCAAACAGCAGGATCACCGCTATGCTGCTGAATAGCGGGAGAGTTGGCTCTGCACCGAACGCCAGCGCCCGCACTGCGTCGATCAGGTAGGTTGTGGGGTTGAAGAGCACCAGCGTCCGCATCCAGGTCGGCAGCACGCTCAACGGGTAGAGTGCATTCGAGGCAAAGAGCAGCGGCAGGTTGAATAGGAAGATCATGCCGTGGTAGCCCATAATGCTGCGCGAGACAGCCGCGACTGCCAGTGCAATCCCGCTAAAGCCGAGCGCAAACAGCCCCACCAGCAGCAGTGCCGCCAACCAGTCCAACGGGTTGCCCTCCAGTCGCACCCCCATCAGCATGCCGATCAGCAGCATCAGGAGTGCCTGCAGCAGCGCTTTAGTTGTCGTGCTGGCAGCGTTGCCAAGCAGAATACTCAGGCGCGGAATGGGTGAGACCAGGTACTCATTGGTGATGCCGCGCAGTCGCTCATCCAGCAGCATCATGCCACCACCGACCGCGCCCGCCAGCGCGCTCAGGGCGATAATGCCGGGCAGAATAAACGCCAGGTAGTCGTCGCCGCTCACCTGCGTGACAATGCCGCGCATCCCCACCCCAAACAGCACCACCCACAACACCGACTGGATCGCCAGACCGAGCGCTTCCTCGGCATTGCGGAAAAACTTGGTCATATGCTTTGACCAGATTACATATGTTGCATGCATCGCTCTGTCCTAATCGCGAAAGGTGCGCCCCGTGTGGCGCAAGAAAACATCCCCCAGGCTTGGCTGGGCCACCGCAATATCCTCGACGCAAAAGCCATTGCCGCTGGCGGCCTGCACCACCTCGACCAGCCGCCGGTTGCCGTTATCGACAAAAACCTGCACCAGGTTATCCTGCTCGTCGATCTGTACCTGCTCGACAAAGGGTAGCGCGCCCAACGTGTCGAGAAAGTGCTGCTGGTCGCCCTGCCCATGCACCCGGATTACATCGGCTCCCAGCGCGGAGACCAGACTGGCGGGTTTGCCCTCGGCCACCATCTTGCCATGGTCGATAATCCCGACGGCATGCGCCAGGGCCTCGGCCTCTTCCATGTAGTGCGTGGTCAAGAGTAGCGTCATGCCCCGCTCGCGGTTGAGTTCGCGGATGTAATTCCAGATGCCGATACGATTCTGCGGATCAAGCCCCTGAGTCGGCTCATCCAGGAAGAGGATTTGCGGATCGGTGAGCAGGCCGCGCGCCAGTTCCAGCCGCCGCTTCATGCCGCCGGAGTAGGTTTTCACCCGCCGGTCAATGGCTTCTTCCAGTTGCACCAGTTCAACCAGTCGGGTGATCCGCGTCTTGCGCTCCTGCCGACGCATCCGATAGAGCTTGCCGTGGATGTCGAGCACCTGCCGCCCGGTCAGATCCAGATCCAGGACGATATCCTGGAAGGTAACGCCGATCTGTCGGCGGACCTGTCGGGCCTGATTGGTAATATCGTAGCCCGCAACCCGCGCGCTGCCCGCCGTCGGCGGCACGAGCGTCGTAAGCATGCTGATGGTGGTCGTCTTCCCGGCACCGTTGGGGCCCAGCAGGGCATAAATGCTGTGCGGCGCAATCGTCAGGTCAACCCCCGCAACGGCCGTCACTTCGCCATAGCGCTTGACAAGACCATGAGCCTCGATAGCTGCTGTCGCCATTGACGTTATCCTTCACTCCAGGACTTGCGAGTCATAAAAATATTGGAGAGGAGCGCAGTCTGTTTTACCAGGCAACAGGCCCGGCACACCACAACATCTGACCACGACATTCTGCCGCAGCACAAACGCAAGCAGGTCTCCTGCCACTGCGCTCCCGGTCGCTTCCGATTTGTATGGTAGTCAAAAGAATTGGTCAAGAATGATTGTATGCCGAAGCGGGGTGAGTGTCAAACGGGAGGTAACAACCTGGTCGGATGTCAGATTGGCCACTCTTGACAGGCATGGCGGTACATTATTATAATAGAACGGATATTCGCTCTTCAAAAAATGATATACTCGGGTGTTCTCAAGTAACGGGTCCAGATACCTGGAGGTTTGCAGTGATTCCCAAACAGTATACCGCTATATCTTTGTTTTCAGGTGCTATGGGTTTAGATATTGGCCTGGAAAATACTGGTCGGTTTGTGACTCTCGCGGCTGTCGAAAAGGATTCGATTGTCTGCCAGACAATTTGCCGCAATAGAGACAAGGGAAGAACTGCCAACTCGGCTTTGCGAGTTTATAAAAAAGATATACATGAAATTGATCCACAAAATTTGTTAGCAGAGTTAGGGTTAGCTCCGGGGGAACTTGATTTACTCGTAGGAGGACCACCATGCCAAAGCTTTAGTACTACTGGTAAGCGAGGAAGCATTCAAGATCCAAGAGGTACTCTAATCTGGCAATTTCTGCACTTTGTAAAAGTTCTGAAGCCAAAGTTTTTCTTGATGGAGAATGTCAGAGGTTTAATGTCCGCTGCTATTAAGCATCGACCAATTAAAGATCGTCCTGAGAAGGGAGGGGCACCCTTAGAGCCGGAGGAAAAACCGGGTTCTGTCATAGAACTCTTTGTAGATGACTTGCAAAGCCTTGATTATCGTCTTGATATCTTTGAAGTGAATGCAGTCAACTACGGCGCACCACAGTTAAGAGAACGTGTTCTTTTTTTTGGCAATCGATTTAACCATTTGATTAACTTCCCTGAGCCTACGCACGGAGTTAATGATAGTGCAGCAGTGCAGTCAAGTTTTCTCGACATTCAACAAAATCATCTTTTGCCATTCCGTACATTAGGGGAGGCTTTAGCAGACCTAAAAGAAGACTCTTCAATTATACTAGATTTTAGTCCTCGCAAAAAGGGTTATCTTGCCCTCATACCACCTGGAGGTAACTGGCGTGCTCTGTCACCAGAAGTAGCCAGGGAGTCTATGGGAAAAGCATATTATGCTAAAGGTGGTAGATCTGGGTGGTGGAGACGTCTTAGCTTTGACTTGCCAAGTCCCACAATTGTTACGATGCCAAATCACGCAAGTACCTCTCTATGTCATCCGACAGAACTGAGAGCGTTAACGTTAAGAGAATGTGCGCGTGTTCAGGAATTTCCTGATGATTGGGAATTTATAGGGAAAACTCAGGAACAGTATGCTCAGGTTGGAAATGCAGTGCCTGTTCGTCTTGGTCAGGTAAGTGGTGAAGTCTTAGCATGGCACTTAGACACAACTTACCGTAGTGGCTTCTCAATTCAGTCAGGAGACCATGAAAAATTTAGAGTTGTATACCTTCAATCACATATACGTACCCGCCGTTGGTATAAAGATGGTCAAAAGTTTATTTGGGATGATGGTGAAGAAAATAGCGACCTAAGATACGGCCCGGCAAAAACACAACGCCGCGTTAGAAAAATCCGTGAAACAAACACAGTTGCTCCATTAGTACAGGATGAATAGTTTATGGTACGTAAACTTCGTAGCATACCAAAGGCAGATAGATTAGTATTACGCAAGGTAGATATCCTTGCTGCCGTTGAGGAGATTGATGCTGATATCAATGCACGGCAGAGAATTCTCGACATGGAAATAGATTTTCGGCAGAGAATTGATTCGTTTATCAGTTCTCTACCGATGAATTCAGCTAAACTTGAGAAGTTTAATACAAGTCCTTTCGTGCTTATGTTTTATTGTAAGCAACGAGGATATCAGCATATTAGCGAGATTGAGAAAGATATATTACCTGCCAAGTTGTTTTCTTCAATGGAGACATCTGCTGGTAAAATGACGGAGGTCGTTGCTCTCCCCATCTATGGATGGAGTGCAGTTTCAAGCGGGATGCACTCAAGGAAGTCTGTTCTCGATGGTATGAAACTTGATAGTAATATTCTCAGGTTAGCCACACTCAAAAGTGGTCCACGTTGTCTGAATGATGAGATGAGTAAGGATATTGCGGTTGATATCGTGAGTAATTGTGTGGAATGGGCCAGAGAGGCCAGTGTTGACAACATTGATTTTACATATGGTGTTTTGTACGGAACCAGGAGAATATCGAACAAAAAAGATTGGCATATTTTAAGGAATATCTGCGAACAAATACCAGGTAATGATATTTCTATTCCGGCAGAAAATAATTGGTACTGTGCTTTTTCTAAAAGTGATACACATGTCAAGGTTTCAGTACGTATTGGTATAGATTGGTGGGATTATCTTGGAAACCATCGAAATACATTTATAGAAATTTGTATTGCTTTAATACGCGCCTATGTTGTCGCAACTAATGTTGTTGACCCAGATCGACAATTTACAATTGCTGATCTGGAGTCGGTTGTTTCAACAGATATTGTCCCTGCGGATTATAACGTGAGTCTACTTCAGCGTAGTCAATATCCCTGGCTCTTCTTTCTCTCTAAACATTTCTGTGATGACATCATAGATGAATAGACAAAAAAGGCGCGATCAATTTTGATCGCGCCTCACGTTTCACGCCTCACGTTTCACGCCTCACGCCTCACAAAATCATCGCATACGACCGGTCGATATCCGGCTCGGCGCGGATCTGCTCCATCACCTCATCCGAGGGCAGTTCATCCAGGGTCAGGACCATCATTGCGCGCCGGCGGGGAGCCTGGCGGCCCACATACATCCCGGAGATGTTGACATCCGCCGCACCTAGCAGCATGCCCACGCGCCCGATCATACCGGGTCGGTCCCGATGGTAGGTAAAAAGTAGCGCCCCGGTAGGTACAAAATCGACCCGGTAGTTATCCGCCTGAATGATATGCGGATCATGCCGCAGAACGGTTCCACTAAAGACCCGCTGTTCATCGGCGGTATTGGCGCGGATTACCAGCAGTCCCTGGTAGTTCTCGGCCTCGTGGCAGGTGCGCTCGGTGATGCGCATGCCCCGTTCGCGGGCAATCAGCGGCGCATTCACGGGCGTGACGCGCTGCTCGCTGGTTTCAGCCAGCAATCCCTGTAGGATTGCCAGGCGTACCGGCTGCGTATCAACACCTGACAGTTCACCGCAATACTCAAAATCATAACTGCGCACCGGCTCCAGCACCAGGTGCCGACAGAGCGCGGCCATCTGGCGGCCCAGGCGGATGTAGGGCTCCAGCACCTGCCAGGCTTCCGGGGCGACAAAGGGGGCATTTACGGCATAGCGCGGTGAGTTGCCTGCGAGCGCCGCCAGCACCCCCTCAGCCACATCGGTGCCGGTCTGTGCCTGCGCCTCGTTGGTTGACGCTCCCAGGTGAGGCGTCTTGATGATCCGGGGATGATTGATCAGCGCGGTGTTCTTCGGCGGTTCGCTGCTGTAGACATCCAGGGCGGCGCCACCCAGTTGCCCCGCTTCGAGGGCTGCCAGCAGTGCCTCCTCATCCACTACGCCGCCACGACTGGCATTGATGAGATACGCACCCTTCTTCATCATGGAAAGATGGTTGGTATCGAAGAGGCTGCGGGTGCTCTCGACCAGGGGCACATGCACCGAAACCACATCGCTACGCGCCAGCAGATCTTCCAGGTTCACGCTCTCGACGCCGAGTTGCGTTGCCCGATCAAACGAAACCACCGGGTCATAGGTCAGCACATGCATCTCCAGACCGCGGGCGCGGCGGGCGACCTCCGAGCCGATGCGCCCCAGACCGATCAAGCCCAGGGTCTTGCCGCGCACTTCCCAGCCCATAAACTTGCTCCGCTCCCACTTGCCCGCTTCTGTCGAACTGTGGGACTGGGGAATCTGTCGGGCCAGACTGATCAGCAGGCCGATGGTTAACTCGGCCACCGCCACATTGTTGGAAGCCGGCGCATTTACCACCATAATGCCCCGTTGCGTGGCCGCATCAACATCAATATTATCCACACCCGACCCGGCGCGCCCGATCACGCGCAGGCGTGACCCCGCCGCGATAACTTCCGCTGTGACTTTGGTGGCGCTACGGACCACCAGCGCATCATAGCCGGTGATAGCATCCAGAAGCGCCGCCTTGTCCAGGTCAAGCCGTACATCTACCTCTGCCACCGCCTTGAGTGTTGCCAGTCCTTCCGGTGCGATCTTCTCAGCTACAAGAATTCGATCCATGTGGTCCACTCCTTTAACCAGGCACGACAGAACAGCGATACCATTGCTGCTCCATTGTCCACTGGCATTTATCTTCAGTAACTACCCGTCGTCTTCCAGATTACTGGCTCTGGTTACATTCATTCATCTACCCGGCAGCAGCGCCTGCTCAACCGCTTCGCAGATGGCGTGGAGCAGCAGGGTATGCGCCTCCTGGATGCGTGCGGTGTTGCGGCCGGCAATAACCAGCGCTTGATCGGCCAGCGTGCGCGCGGGGCCACCATCCTTGCCCAGCAGGGCAATGCTCGTGACGCCGCACTCACGGGCAGCGGTCAGGGCCGCCAGGATGTTGGGCGAGACGCCGCTGGTACTGAAGCAGACCAGCAGATCGCCGGGGCGGGCCAGCGCCTGCAGGTGGCGCGCAAAGATCTGTTCATAGCCGTAGTCGTTAGCGATACAGGTCAGAGTGGTCACATCGGCTCCCAGGCAGACGGCGGCCAGCGGGCGACGGTCGCCCCGGTAGCGGCCCACCAGTTCCTCGGCCAGATGCAGTGCATCGGTGGCACTGCCGCCATTGCCACAGGTGAAGAGCGTCCGTCCCGCAAGCAGTGCCGTGGTGACAAACGCGGTTATCTGCTCAATCTGATCAGCCTGTGCATGCAGCGACTGCAGCACCGTCAGGCTCTCATCCAGTTGATTACGAAAAGAAGTGCCGGGCATAGTTCCTCACTCTTCCTTGAAAATACCGACATTATAATGGTATCACCGAGGGTTTCGATCCGGCGCAGCCGACGCACCAGTCGTGCCCGCCAGTCAGCATCCCGTGCGGTAGTTCCCTGGTTCCGATAGGGTGCGTCCGTGGAGCGCACATGATAGCTCGCCATGCTAATCCGGTGCGCGACGGCCAGAATAGCCGTTTCACCCCCTGACGGACGACCAGGCGGCGATACACCGCTGCCGGCTAGCGGGTACCGGCGATGATAGGGGCAGTGTACCACCTCTTTTCATCTATCCGGATGCGCGTAGCGCGTGGATATCTGCATTGTTGCAATTGCTGGAGCTTAACTTGCCTCTGGTATCGTGCGGTGGCCTGGTGCCGGCGTGGGCTGCAAGCTACGCCTGGATGGTGCTCAATTCGCATCTCCCGCGTGACCTTTGGCCTATTGCCTATTGTGTGTCATAGCAGTATGTTGCAAGCAACGCACAACCTGTGTGCGTGCCGGTTGCAACCCATAAAACCAGGAGAAGCATCATGCTCAAGTACGTCCTCGCAGGTGTAGCTCTCTTCGTGGTGTTAAGCGGCGTGATTATCTATGCGATTGCCGCGCTGCTCTATCCGCCTATAGCCTCCAACTATCATGCAACGCAGGCGAAAATCTCCTATGATCAGGGCGACTACGCCCGGGCTATCGAACAGTACGACCAGGCTCTGAGCCTTAATCCCCGTGATCCATGCCAGTGCAACTACTACATGCGCGGCTTTGCCTATTACGAGACAGGCACGTTTGACAAGGCCATGGACGACTTTGAACAGACGGTCCAGCGGTTCCCGGATAACCCCTATGGCTACTATGGTCGCAGCCTGGTTCTGTATGAAGCGGGTGACTATGCCGAGGCTATTGACAATCTGAACCAGGCGATTGAACTTGACCCGGAACTGGCGATGGCTTACCACGCCCGTGGTCTGGCTCACTCAGCCGCCGGCAATATGGAGCAGGCAACTGCAGATTTTGCGCAGGCCGCTGCACTTAATGCTCAGTATGCCGAGAGCGGTGCGGAAGGGGTGGCCGATCAGGATATCAATAGCTATGAGGCCGAAGTCGCGCGCAATGAGGCGATTATCGAGCGCTCCACTGCCGCAATCGCATGCAATCCCAACGATGCGACGGCCTACTACAATCGCGCGACGGCCTATACGTATATCAGCGAGTATGAACAGGCTGTCGCTGATTATACCCGTTATATTGAACTGAACCCGGATGATCCGGAAGGCTACTACAGCCGGGCCTATGCCTACGAATACATGGACGCGTATGCGCAGGCCATCGACGACTACAGCGTGCTGCTTGAGTTTGAGCCCGACAATGCAGATATCTACTACAGCCGCGCGGCGGCCTATGAGTATATCGGTGAGTATGAACAGGCTATCGCCGATTATACCCGTTATATTGAACTGAACCCGGATGATCCGGAAGGCTACTACAGCCGGGCCTATGCCTACGAGTATACCGAAGCATACGAACAGGCTATCGCGGATTATGATACCATCATTGAGCTTGATCCTGAAGACACATATGTCTATCAAAATCGCGCCGTTGCCTATGCCGGCAATGGGGACTATGAAGTGGCGATTGCCGAGTATACCCGCTATATCGAACTCAACCCCGATGATGTTTACGTCTACACCAGTCGCGCTGAAACCTATGCCGATATGGGTGAGTACGCGCCGGCACTCGCGGATTACCAGCAACATCTCGAGCTTAATCCCTCAAATGTCTATGTCTATCCAGATATAGCTGCCATCTACGCCAATATGGGTGAGTATATGCAGGCCATCGAATATTATGACCGCTATATCAAGCTCTATTCCTGGGATGCCGATGCCTATCTCAATCGCGGGATCGTGTATGAAGAGATCGGCGACATGGAGCGGGCGGTGGCAGACTACCGGCGGGTACTAGAGTTGAGCGACAGTCGCGGCGTGCAGCGGCTCGTGGAGCAGAAACTGGCGACACTGGCGGCGGTCACACCCTGACCGGGTTTTCCTTGCGCCCCTCCCCGTTCCGTGCTACGATGACGGCTGGTTGCAATCAGTGCCGCTCAGGGCTACACCACCAGTTGAGAGGAACCAATGCACTATTTCAATCGTGCTCTGTTACTGCTATTCATGGTCACCGGCGTGTTGCTGGTCGGGTGCAACATTGCCGGTGAACCCACCGCCGATGTTACATCCACTCCTACCCCGACTCCCCGCGAAATTAGCAGTCGCATTGGCGTAGCGACCCGCGCCACCGAGACGGTTCACTTCCTGATTGAGTTGACCGGCGCGCCGGTTGCCGCCGAGCCCAGCGGGTTTTTTACCCTCGTCACGATGGAGGGCGACCTGAAGCGGCCCGATGGGGTGCAGGCAACGGTGACGGTGCGTAGCGTGACCGGCATCGCCGAGGTGCGCACGGTCTCCCTGGCGGGCCGACAGTATGTCACCAACCCGATTACCCGCCAGTGGCAGTGTGTTGCTGCCGATTTTGCCTTCGATCCGGCTATCCTGTTTGACCCCGAAGTTGGTCTGTCACATCTGCTGGAGACGGGCTTTGAAGAGGTTGAACTGGTCGGGATTGAGGATCTCGACGGGCAGCCGCACTACCATCTGCGGGGGATTGTCCCCGGCAAAGAGCTGCGGGCGATCAGCTATAACTCGCTGGGCGCGGGTCCGGTTGCCGTGGATCTCTGGGCCGAGCAGTCAACTATGCGCGCAAAACGGATTATCCTGGTCGATACGGCCACCGATCCGGAGCAACCCAGCACCTGGACGATGAACTTTAGCGACTATGGCAAGGCGGTTGATGTGCGCGTACCGCCGGGCGCTGACTGCTGATACGCGCAACCTCCGCTGTGTGATACAGGCAGCCTGATTGTGTGCTGTACGCCCGCCCCGGTTTATCCAACAAAACAACTCAACAGCTATGTCAACACCAACACTCACCACAGACATTCCGAATTCCCGGTCACAGATCAAAAATCCAAACGTGGCGCTGGCCCTGATCGGGCTGGCGATTTTCATGGGCGCAACTGATCTGACGGTTGTCACGGCGGTCTTGCCCAAAGTCATGGTTGACCTGAATGTCTCGATTGACACCGACCTGAACCATGCCGCCTGGGTCATCACCGGCTACCTGCTGGCCTACACCATCAGCATGACTTTTATGGGCCGGCTGTCGGATCTGCTCGGTCGGCGGGCTACCTACCTGCTCTGCCTGCTGATCTTTATCGTCGGTTCTGGGGCAGCGGCGGCGGCCCCCACGCTGAACGCGCTCATTGCCGGGCGAATCGTGCAGGCGCTGGGGGCAGGTGCGATGGTGCCCATCTCGATGGCACTGGTGGGCGACCTCTTTCCCCCGGAGCGGCGGGCTCCCGCGCTGGGCTTTATCGGCGCGGTCGATACGGCCGGCTGGATGCTGGGGCATCTCTACGGTGGCGTGCTGATGCGTGCCTTCGATGACTGGCGGCTGCTCTTCTGGCTGAATATTCCCATGGGCATCGTTGCACTGGGGCTGACCTGGTGGGCGCTGCGGCGGGTGCCCCAGACGCGGGCGGGCGGTTCGTTCGACTGGGCCGGAGCGTTGCTGATCACCGGCAGCCTGATTGCGCTCAATATCGGGCTGGCGGCGGGCGGGGAGATGGGCGCGACCAACTTTTACGGCGAACGGATCGGCCCGCCACCCTACGCCCTGCCGCTCGTCATCGGCGCGCTGCTCTTGCTGGGGGCCTTTGTCTGGGTGGAACGGCGGGCGCGTGATCCACTGCTGGATCTGGGGCTATTTCGTCACCGGGCAGTGGCGGCGGCCTGTGTGGTCAACACGTTGGTTGGCTTTGCGCTGGCGCTGGCTCTCGCCAATGTGCCGCTGTTTATCAACACCCGCCTGGCCCTCTTCAACATGACCGACCCCGACATTCTGCGAATCGGCGCATGGGATAGCGGCTGGATCCTCTCGGCGCTGACCCTGACCATGGCGTTGGCGGCAGTACCCGGCGGCTGGCTGGCACGCCGCTTCCGCGAACGCCTGCCCACGGTGGCCGGTCTACTGCCGGCACTGGTTGGTTATCTGCTGCTCAGTACCTGGCAGGCCGACACCGGCTACCCGGTGATGGTGGCCGAGTTGATCCTGGTGGGCATTGGTCTGGGCCTGGTGATCTCGCCGGTGGCAACCAGCGTGATCAACACTGCTGACGATGACCATCGGGGTAGCGCCGCGGCCCTGGTGATTATTCTGCGCCTGGTGGGGATGACGCTGGGAGTTGCCGTGCTGACGCTCTGGGGCGTGCAGCGGCAGGAGGTGCTGCGCGCAGCGGGAGCCACCGATCCGCTGGCCGCCGGCGACCCGGCGCTCTTCCTGGTCAACGTGGCGGCGCAGGTGGTGGGTGAGACATTCCTGTTTGGTGCGCTGGCCTGCCTGTCGGCACTCCTGGTTGCCCTGTTGATGGCGCGCAAGGCGTAGCGCGTTCGCGGGTTACATCGGCATCGGCCTGTGCAAGGGCGCAAAGGGGCGTTGGATTTATTTCGGGTGCAGGATTGTTCGTCAGATTACCGGGAACTGCCACCTCAAATGTTGGGGACATGGTATTATTCTGCTATGGTCGGGCCGGCGACCAGACATTGATTGACCGGACTTACGCGGTGGGGGTTTGGACCACGAAAACCGCGAAATGAGCGAAAAACGTGAAACGACTTCATTGCTTCCGCAAAGATTGCGAGCGGAAGTGTGGGAGCCATGCTCCCGCATTTCCCGTTCTGGTTGGAAATGAGAGCTATTATGCAAATGTTCGAGTATGCCGGGCACACGCTGACCTGGGAGATCCATAGTCCGGGTGAGCATACCTTTATTTTTCTGCATGGGTTGTATGGTGCGCGCGCGATGTGGCCGGCAACCATTGAGGGCCTGCGTGATCTGGGGCGCTGCGTCACGCTGGATCTGCCCGGGCACTACCCGGCTCAGGTTCCATCGGATTATGCGCGCCTGTCACAGGAGTTTCTGATTGAGATTGAGTTGGAAGCCATCAAACATATTTGTGGCGACGGGCCGGTAACGATTATCGGGCACTCAACCGGCGGGTTGGTTGCGCTGGGTGTGGCGGCCCGACTGTCCCAGCAGGTGCGGCGGGTGATCTGCATTGACGGTGTGGTCTGGGGACCGCTGATTGGCATCATTGGCACATGCCAGTGGATGTTGCGCCGGCGACTCTCTCCGCTGTGCCGGCTGCTCTGGTGGGTCTCACAACGATCATCCTGGTTGATGTTCCAGGCAGCGCGCTCGTATGTCCACGATTTTCGCCGGTTCGCGCGCAATCCGACCGCGCTGCGCATCTGCCGGGACTGGTATCCCGACTACCGGCGGCAGTCTCCGGCAAACTGGGCTATCCTGCTGCGAATGCTCGAAAGCTGCGATATGCGCCCGCTGCTACGCGGAGTGGCAACGCCGGTGCTGGCGATCACTGGCGCAAATGATCCGGTGGTACCGCCGGAACAGGCCCACTGGCTGGACAACCATCTGCCCAATGCGACGTTGCGTGTTTTTCAGAATACTGGTCACGCGCCGCAGATTGAGCAGCCGGACGAGTGGAAGGGGATTGTGCGCGAGTGGTTGGCGCGGCACCCGGTACAGACCGATGCCCTGGTCACAGGCTGAAACCGGCGTTGATCGAGGTGCTGGAACGGCGGTACAATGTAGGCATTCCCGGTTGCATGCGCTATAGCTGAGGGTGACAACAATGTTTGGTCTTTTGCGAAGCAGTGGTTGTGGTCTGCGCGCCGCCGAACGTCAGGCGTGGGTTGCGCACATTTGTGGGGTATGCCTGGCGTTGCGGCACGACCATGGGCAACTGGCCCGCCTGGCGACTAACTATGATGCGGCGCTGCTCTCGGTGCTCTACGCGGCCCAGTGCCCGACGGCTCCGGCGCAGATGCGGCACTTCTGCCCGGCACGGTGGGGCGGCTCCGCGCAGGTCATCGCCGTTGACCAGCCCGGCTCGCGCTATGCCGGGACGGTGGCGTTGCTGATAGCCGCTACCAGGCTGGCCGACGATATCGCCGATGCTGAGGGTTGGGCGCGTCTGCTGCCGGGGGTTGCGACCCGCCTGTCACAGCACTGGCAGCAGCAAGCACAGCGTGTTGTTGCGTCACCGGCGATCACGCTGGAGCCGCCGTCGAGCAGCAGGACTGCTATGATTTTGCCGTCTACGCCGCGCCGACCGAGGCAGCAGTTGGCGCGGCCTTCCGCCAGACGGCACTGCCGGCCGATCAGCCGGCAAACGAAGCGGCGCTTGACCGGATTGGGCGGATGTATGGGCGGATTATCTATCTGCTCGATAGTTACCGGGACTATGCCACCGACCGGGCGTGGGGCCGGTTCAACGCGCCGGCGCACGGCGTTCCCACCGCAGAGCTTCCGCAGCAGGCCCGGCAGATCTTTACGCAGGCGCATGCAGAACTGTCCGAGGCATTTGCTACCCTAATCCTCCCGCAGTCCGATCTGGCGCGGGAGTTGCTGCTGCACCAGGTCCACCGCATTGGGATGCGCACACTGGCGACGGATATTGAGCATCCGCCGGACCAGGCGGAAACCGGGCAGTCGCAGCAGCGCAGACGCGGACGGCGTGCCGATCACGCGCACCACAGCTCGCATACCTGCTGTGATTGCTGCGATACATCGTGTGCTGATTGTGGTCCGATCTGCGGGCTCTGTGGCGGCGGGAGGCATCGGGGCATCTGCTGCTGCGATTGTGATTGCGATGGCGGTGGCTGCTGTTGCTGTGGCGATGGCGATGGCTGCTGCTGCGATTGTGGGTAAAGTTTAGAACGTAATCCAACCCCCATGAACTATAGTGAGCGTAGCAGTTCGTGAAAAGATACTGGCTCCTGGTAGTAGCTACAGAGTGAATCCCAGAGTTCAGGATGGGGCAACGCATCCGGGTGCTGCTGCCTGACAGCGCGCATCGCATCCGGCAGGTGTAACCCTTCAGCTTCTTTAAGGGCAGCAACCGCGAATGTTGCTGAGCGACTAATACCCGCGCCACAGGCGATTAGCACCGTATGACCCGCCGATTTCTCAGTCAGGACAAACTCAACCCCCCGGCGTAACTGATACTCCGCCGGCGGGACACCATCGTCAACCGTGAGATAGAGGGAGGAAATACCGGGGTGTTCCACCGCTTCGGCCAGTTGCAGCATTGCGCCGATTCCCTGTGCCGCCGGCAGTGGTCCATCCAGCGTCTCCCGATACTTCCCAATCGCCAACCATGGACGAATGAAATGCATTGCTATCGCGCCCCCTTGCTTGTCACCCGGTTCTTGCCGAGTTCCTTGCTCTGGAAGAGACACTGGTCGGCAGCGGAGAGCAGTTCGCGCTTGGTCTGGGCATCCTCCGGGAAGGTGGCAATCCCAAACGAGGCGGTGACGTTCAGATTAATCGCTTCCGCCTGGAGAAACGGCGTCTGGACCAGCACGGCGCGCAACTGTTCAACCTTTTGAAATGCCGCTTCGCGCGTCTGCCAGGGCAGAATTACCACATACTCATCCCCGCCATAGCGCACAATCCGGTCCTCCGGTCCCAGGTGGCGATCAAACAGTTCGGCCACCTCGCGCAGCACCTTGGCCCCCAGCAGATGCCCATGCGTATCGACCACGCTCTTAAAGCGGTCCATATCGAAGAAGACCAGCGAGATATGCTGCTCGCGGGAGCGGGGCAGCGCCAGCAGCCGATCAAGATGGTGATGCAGAAAGCGCGTATTGAAAAAGCCGCTGACATCATCGGTCAGGGAGAGCTTTTGCACCGTGTCGCGCTCCTTCTTCAGATCGACCGAGAACTGCCGCAGGCGCAGCAAATTCGCAACATGCGCCTGAAATTCGATCTTATCGACCGGCGTGACAATAAATGCATCAACCGTTGTGCCCAGTTCGCGGGCCGCCATAGCCTCACCCCGCTGCGGTATCACCAGCAGGACCGGCAGAATACATGGTTCTGCCGTGGCGCGCCGTTCCCCCAGTTGATCGCGTAGTCGCGTGAGGGCCGTTCCATCAAGAATTGCCAGATCAAACGCAATATGGCGCAGATCATCCGACTCGGTGGTCGTCACCTCATACTGACGATCCAGCATGGCGGCAATGAGCTTGCGATTACCGCGATGATCCAGCAGCAGTAAGATCCGTTTCATCAGTAAGCTCCTCTCGCGCTGCACCCGGACCCGTTACTCATTCGGCGCTACAAACTCCGGTGAGCCGGAGAGAATACCGCGCAGTTCACTCAGTGGTCGCCCAACCTTCAGGCCGTAGCGGGTAATCTCCAACTTGCGCAGCGTCTTCTCAAAATCACCGGAGCGCTTCTTCAGCACCCCGATGGCCTTGCGCAATTCGCCCCCCAGTTCCAGGTAGCGCATAAAAATGACACTATCGGCCAGATAACTTACTTTGTCGTCGGTAGCGCGGAAATCACCGGTAATCGCCTCAATCTCGTTGATCAAGATGACCGTCACGCCCAGGCTTTTCAGGTAGACCGTGAGTGCATGCACATGGCTGATTAGATCGCGGCCCTGCATCGAGAGCCGATACCCGGAGAGGCTATCGATCATCACGATCCGGCGACTATTGCTCAATACCTCTTCCCGGACCATCGTGGCGAACTCGTCCGGGGAGTAGCGCAGCGGCTCGACATGCTCAACCAGCAGCGTCCCCCGCTCCACCATGGCCTTCGCCGGAATACTGATCGTATTGCAGCGCCGCAGCAGTGAGTTTACACCCTCCTCAAACGTGTAGACCACGGAGCTATCGCCGCGCCCCGCCGCCTCTTTGATAAACTGCATCCCAAAGGTCGTTTTGCCCACTCCGGTTGGCCCACTGATGATTGTAGAGGTACCCCGATCAATTCCGCCATGCAGCATCTCATCCAGTTCGGGCACTCCGGAGGAGAGCGACTCCAGCACCTGCTCGATCCGCTGTTTGCTGGGTACCAGGCGTGGAAAGACCGCCATCCCATGCTCCGACAGCGACATCGAGTGTGTGCCCGAGCGAAACGATGATCCGCGAAACTTGGAGACGGTAATGGTGCGCCTCTCCGCGCCGAAGTCCAGGTGAATAATGCCATCCGACATAAACTGGAGATCGTCGTCCGGGATCTCCTGCGTGCCCTCGGAAGTCACCAGCACCGTGGCATCTTGCTCAACCAGGTAACGCATAAACGAGAGCGCCTGCTTGCGGAAGTGGAACGAGTCGGTACTCAAGTAGCGAAACTGCGTCATCGAGTCGACAAACACCCGCGCTGGTCGCAGCGTCTCAATCGCCTCCTTGATGCTCTGCATCATCGGCTCACGTTCAACCTCGGCGGGCGAGAAGATATCGTAGCTGCTGCCTTCGGAGAAAAACTCCGGCGAGGGGCTGAGATCGAGAAAGGTAATGTTATTCAGGGGGATATGCAAGCCCTGGGCATCATCCCGAATCTGGGCTTCCGGCTCTCCCAGAGAAATATAGAGCGTCTGTTCCCCACGTGCCGCGCCGGTACTCAGAAAGTGCAGTCCCAACGTGGTTTTTCCGCAGCCGGGACCGCCGCGCACCAGATAGGCGCGACCTGGTTTCAGCCCACCGTGCAAAATCTCATCAAGACCGTTAACGCCGGTCGATACCCGCGCGACGGCTGTCCCAGAATGTTCCATACTGCTCTACTCCATTACTTTTGCTCAGCGCGACGCGCACCCGGCGGCGGTATCGCGCATGGGTGCGCACATACAATCCAGGAGTCTATGCAAATAGTGTGCAACCGCGAGAGGTGTGATGACCAGAAAGCTATTATACGACATATTTGCTGGTTGCAACCGACTCGGTCGTTGGCACAGAGCTTGCAGAGTCATCCAGGATAGAGCCACACCAGCAACGAGGAGGTAAACATATGGCTACCCTGAACGCGCCGGAGGAAATTCGCCGGCGGTTGGAAGAGGAGCGCGAGGCGTTGCAGGCGGAGATCGATGCAACCCCAATTGATAATCAGAACCAGAAGGACTCGTATGGTGCCCAGCAGCACCCTGCAGACGAGGCGACCGAGCTCTTTCTGCGGGAGCGGAATATTCCCATTCGCAGCAATGCCCAGGATTTGCTGACGCAGGTTGATCAGGCACTGGAGCGGCTAGACGCGGGCACTTATGGCACCTGTGCGCGCTGTGGTCGCCCGATCAATCCGGAGCGCCTGGAGGCCATCCCCTACGCGATCCTCTGCATTGACTGCCAGGCAACCATGGAGCGCGGAACGTAGTAGGGGCGCAGCACTGCTATGCCCCTACCGCATCAATATCCACTCGCTCAGGCGGGATGTGGTTGAAATACATGTGCGGACGATGTGTGGATCACAAACGCTACGCGATAGAGCACAAAGGCGCGGAGGGCAACGCCGGTATGCAGGGCATTGCCCGCATTCCAGGCAGCCCGCGTTGCGGCCCAGTCCACCGGGAGCGCCTGCGGATTCCAGGCCTCAGTGTAAGTGTATTAGTTAAGTAGTTAGTAATTGAGCGGCAGATTGACGTTCAAAGAAAAACATTGGCATATTTCTTGCACAGCACGAGTGCAGGTGTACCCGGTCTGGTCTCTACCGGATCGGGTAGACGCGTGTCTGTATGTAGTACCGCATCTGTACCGCATCTGTGGCAGCCATGCTGCCGCATAGCTCGACTGGCCGGAGAGATGAGGACTGGAGTGCATAAGGAGGAACTGCATGAAACGACTGATCGGGCTACCGCTGGTTCTGCTTATTGGAATGCTACTGGTAAGCGCCTGTAGTAGTGCGCCCCGCCCCCCCATCGTTGGTGACGCCGCTGCGACACCGCCCGCCGACATGCCGGCTGAAGATGCCACCGCTATGACCGAAGCCCTGCCCCTGGTTGAGGGACCAGTGGCAGACGAAGCAACACCTATGGCTGAGGGCGAGCCAATACCGACCACTACTCCCGTCACTCTCGATGGCACGCCGGTCCCGGATATTGTCAGCACCGTCGCACCAGGTGAGATGACCAGCCCCGCCGAGCCGCCGATGGAAGAACCTGCTCCCGCCGAAACGGAAGGTACGCCGTTATCCGCCGAAGTTGAGATCCTGCCGACGGATACGGCAACGGTTATGGGCACGGCGACGGTTACGGCGACCAGTGGTGTTGCGGGTGCGACCGAGAATACCATTATGGGCCTGGTGACCTCTGACGGCCGGTTTATAACGCTGGTGAATGCGTTGCGCGCTTCCGATCTGGCCGCGACGCTGCAGGAGGCCGGGTCATACACCTTCTTCGCGCCCACCGATGAGGCGTTTGCCGCGCTACCGGAAGGAACTGTGCAGCAACTCCTGGAGAATCCCAATCTGCTCAGCGACATTCTCGCCTATCATGCAGCAAACGAGGCGCTGACCGCCGAGGATATCGCCGGGATGGACGAGATCCTGACCTTGCAGCAGAGCATGATTCGGGTCAGCCGTGACGGCGATACGATTATGCTCAACGATAATATTCAGATTATCGAAACGGGTATTGAAACCGAGAATGGAATTGTCCATGTGATTGACGGGGTGCTGCTGCCGCCCCAGGTTGAATTGCCGGGCAATCAATCTGCGCTGCGGTAAGATGCGCTGCGGTTCCGGCATAACCGCCTGAAGGCGGCACGACGATCTCCATTTTCCCGACCGGAATGCGGTAGAGCCGCGCTGCAGCGCGGCTCTACCCCTGGATGTGCGTCCACAACGCGGTGTTACCAGGTCACGCTCAGGTGCGGGAGTCGCGCCAGTTGACCAGTTGCTCAACTGCACCGAGCGGCCAGGGCGGGCCCATCCCCAGGATGATATGATTTGCCCCTGATTCGACAAACGCATCCAGGTCGGATAGTTCGCCGGCCTGAATCAAGACCGAGCGCTCAATCGTCGCGGGGTCGCGGCCAACCTCCCGGCACCAGTTGTTCAGCACCTCATTTTTGTGCCGGAAGCTGCTTACCGGGCCAAAGCCATTCCAGATGTCGGCCTGCTCCGCGACAATCTTGAGTGTCACCTTCTCGCCACCACCACCGATGCAGATTGGAATGGGTGAGCGTACCGGCGGTGGCACATCGACCTTCCAGCGCTCCTTGATGATTGGGATTGCCGCGCGTAATGCCTTGAGCCGGCTCCCGGCCGTGCCAAATTCGTAGCCATACTCCTTGTAGTCCCGTTCAAACCAGCCTGCACCCAGCCCCAGGATCAGCCGCCCGCCGCTGATATGATCAACGGTCTTTGCCATGTTTGCGAGCAGCGCCGGGTTGCGGTAGGTGTTACAGGTCACCAGGCAGCCAACCTCGGCCCGGCTGGTGTGGGTTGCCATCGCTGTCAGCAGGGTCCAGCCTTCGAAGTGATTTCCCTGCGGGTCGCCATACAGCGGAAAGAAGTGGTCCCAGTTCCAGATGGTGTCGGCCCCCAGCGCCTCGATCTGCTGTACGCCTTCAATGTACGCGGCATAGGTCGTGTGCTGCGGATGCATCTGAGCGCCCACGCGAATTCTGGTCATGCAGTTTCACCTGTTCAATTGCAACAGCGGATACCGTGATTCTATGATACCACCATGTGACAGGAGTTACGCGGTGCGTGTTCAAACCGGGCGTTTGACCCGATGAAACCTCGCTTCGCCTGCGGTAGCATGGTGCTTTTTTTGTCTTTTTCACAAAAAACTTATCTTGTGAATTTTTTGTGAAAAAGATCGGGAATCTTCCGCCCTGCCGGAGGCGAAACCGGCCTGCGGGTCTGGCAGGAGAACTGGAACAGTCCGTACCGCGTAACTGGTGCATATGACAGGAGTTACGCGGTGGGTGTTCAAACCGGGCGTTTGACCCGATGAACCCCCGCTTCGCCTGCGGCAGCATGGTACTCCTTTTCTTTTTCACGAAGATTTGGTACTTTGTGCCAAATTTTCGTGAAAAAGAATGTCCCACTCTGCCCTGCCGGAGGCGGAACACCCTGCCGTTTCAGGGACCGCAGAACTTCTACATATGCGGGGTGTGCATAACAGGTACGTGGTTGCCGTAAGTGCGGGTTGCAGCCGCACGCCTGCTCGCTTCGCGCGGTTGCAACCCGCGCCCACAAAACGTTGTGCCGACAAAACGTTGTATCGTTGCGTAGTTTGGAACAGACGGCTACTTCGGGTATCATGGACCGAATGAAAATTGTGGAACGGGTATGTGCCAAATGCGTGCAGCATTGCGTTTATTCCCTATACCAATAACCGAGTAACTGACAACTTTGCAATGAACATTCGTATCTGGGGAACTCGAGGATCATATCCGGTTGCACGCGCTGAAATGATGCGCTATGGTGGCAATACAACCTGCGTTGAGGTCCGGGTCGGGAATACCTGCATCCTGCTGGATGCCGGAAGTGGCTTACGTCTGCTGGGTGAGTCAATATTGCGAGAACCCGATCCGCCCGATCATCTGCAACTGTTGATCACCCATACCCACTGGGATCACATTCTGGGATTTCCGTTTTTTGCGCCGATCTATTCGCCCCGCACGGCGCTGTCGATCTATGGATTGCAGCGGACGCAGTCAACCCTGCGGACAACGATTGATAACGCACTGAGCGATCCACTGTTACCGATTGGTCTAAACAGCCTGAGCGCTTCGCTCAACTTTTTTGAGATTAACCATGATGTAAGTTTTGAACTGGGGCCGGATGTGTATATCACCAGTGCGCGCACTAACCATCCCTATCGTGCGCTCGGCTATCGCATCGAGAGCCCGACCGGAATCCTGACCTTTGTGCCCGATACCGGTCCATTTCATACCATCCTCTTTGGTGATGAGTTTTTCGTCTGGCGGGACAAGCCACCCCAGTTGAATGCAGACGAGGTACGGACGCTGGAGCGGATGCGCCGGGCGATGATCAATCTGGCGACCGGGTCCGACTGGCTGCTCTATGACGCCCAGTTTACGGAAGCCCAGTATGCACGGTTCCCCCACTGGGGCCATGGCACGCCCGGCCAGGCAATGGAGATTGCCGCGGCTGCGGGCGTGCGCGAGTTGCTGCTCTTTCATCATGATCCACACCGTACCGATGCCGAGATCGATGCCATAACCGCCGTACAACAGGCGCTGGCTCCGCCGAGCTTGCGGGTGCGCGCGGCCTACGAGGGCATGCTGTTGTCACGGGAGGAAGAACCATGAGAGTCCAGTTCTGGGGTGTGCGCGGCACGGTGCCCACTCCGGGCGTCGCGTATCTGCGCTATGGTGGCAATACCTGTTGCACGGCGGTGTGGGGCGCGCAGGGCGAGTTAGTGGTGCTGGATGCGGGAACGGGCTTCTGTCAACTGGGGGATGCGCTGGTCGATGGCCCCTTTGGGCAGGGCCAGGGCGAAATGCTGCTCCTCTTGAGCCATACGCATCTGGATCACATCCTGGGGTTTCCCTTCCCCGGTATAATGCATTGTCCCGGTAATCTCTTCACCATTTATGGGCCGGATAGCGCGCAGGGCTCGCTGGCGGCGGTCTGCAATGGGTTGCTCTCCCCGGCCTACTCGCCGGTCTACAGCCTGGAAAATATTGGTGCGCGGCAGGTTTTCCACACCATTAACACCAGGCCGTTTCAGGTGGGTGGCCTGACCATTCGCGCATGGCCGTTTCCGCATGGTGATCAGATGTCAATCTGGGCATACCGGATCACTGAAGGCGACCGTAGTCTGGTCTACATTACCGATGTACGCTACGCCAGCCCGCAGCTCCGGACAGATGCGATTGCCCTCTTCGCGGATGCCGATCTGCTGATCCACAGCGCCCCCTACATGCGTGACGAGTCTGTTCAAGACCTGAGACACTGCCGCATCGAGGATGCACTTGACCTGGCCCAGGCCGCCGGGGTAGGCTCCCTGATCTTGTTCCACCATGCGCCCTTTCGCACCGATGATCAGATGGATGCGCTGCTGGAGCACTACCGGGCGCTCCTGGCGCAGCAGCAGAGCCCCCTGCACCTGGACGCCGCCCGCGAAGGGCCGGTGATCGATGTATAAAAAGATGCATAAACACCGGGCGAGCAGGCATTGTGCCTGCTCGCCCGGTGGCGGGAAGTGTCACCCGCTACGTTTGACGCACGCCTGGCTGCTCTTCACCATGATGCGGCGCGGTTTGGCGGCCTCAGCCTTGGGCACGTTAATCGTCAGGATGCCGTCGGCCAGGTGCGCCTGGATCTGATCCGCATTCACCGGTGTCGGGAACTGGATCGAACGGGTAAAATCACCAAAGCGCTGTTCGCGGACATGGTACTGCACACCTTCGGCCTGCTCCGGCTGCGTATGACCGTTGATGGTCAGCACATTCTGCTGCATCGTGATGTCGAAGTTATCCGGCTTCAGGCCGGGTACCGCCAGCCGTGCGACATACTCGTTCTCCGTCTCGTACAGATCCAGCGCAACCGCCGTGCTCCCCCGCTGTGTAGGATAGACAAAGCTCTCGGAGAGCAGTTGGTTCATTGCATCACGCAGTGTGGTCATTTCCTGGAAAGGATCCCAGCGCGAAAGCTCAGCCATGGTACTACCTCCTTTGCCTTTCTCATACTTCCTCTGCCGCCAGGCGACCCCAGCCTGACGGTGTACCTGTATTCCAGGTGGGTTTGTTTGTTCATTACGGGAAGAAGTATAGTGCAGCTCTGTTGGAGGACCGCTAACAGCTCATTAGAGCAACGCTAATGTCATGCTAACGCCATGTTAGAGCGATCGGAAGTCAGGCATGGAGTGCAGTGGCCATGCTGCCGCACCAGACTGCGGGCACACCGGTACCCTACACCGCCGGCATACGCATCGCTCAGACAGTGATGCGCCCCGATGCGCAGCCGGCGGTGTTGATTGCGTGCTGGTTGCCGATCTTCCCCGGTGTGGGACAAGATGGGGGAAATGTCTACATATTCGGATTATTCCTGATTACGGCGGCGTTGGAGGCGGGCAGACTCCCGGCTTTTCCGGCGCTCGTCGATTTTGCGATAGCGGGCCTCTCCATCAGGGGATTTGCGACTCTCGGTACGTCCTCGTACCCGGTTCCGACCTTCCTGGTCACTGCGCTCTTCCAGACTGTCAAGTTCTTCCAGATCGTTCAGTTCTTCCAGATCGCGCAGATTGATACGTACGCGTGGCATTGCCGTGGGCTCCTCCATACAATATGTTACTATTGCGGATTGAATAAGCCTATTATATCGGGCAAACCGTGAGTCGTGAACTACCGAAACGGACGGAAATTCGACTTTGATCAGCTTCAGATCAAAAAGATCTTGTTTTTATGCAGATCTGCTACCCTGACGCAACTTCCGCATGCAGCTTGCGATAACTCTCGTAGCGCTCGCACGAGATGATCCCCTGCTCAACGGCTGCACGAACCGCGCAGCCCGGTTCATGATCATGCGTGCAGTTGTTAAAATCGCACTGCCCCAGCACCGGTTGGAACTCCTGAAAACACCAGTCGAGTTCGTCCTGGGGAATACGCCACAGGCCGATCTCCCGAATGCCGGGAGTGTCGGCGACATACCCGCCCTCCGGCATGGATAGCGGAATAAGCTCGGCAACGGTGGTCGTGTGCCGGCCTTTGTGTATGGCGCTGCTGACCTCGCTGGTTGCCAGCCCCAGCTCCGGCTGGACTGCATTAAGCAGACTGCTCTTACCCACCCCCGACTTGCCGGTGACAACACTGATACGTCCGGCCAGTCGGTCACGTAGTTCGGCAATGCCCTGACCGGTTTTGACGCTGGTGTAGAGCACCGGGTAGCCGATGCGCTCGTACAGCGCGAATAGTGCGCGCGCCTGTTCCAGGTCTACCAGATCAACCTTATTGGCAATGATCATAGCGTCGAGTTCGTTAAACGCCGTAATGACCAGATAGCGATCCAGCATACGCGGATGGAAGTCCGGGGCAGTGCAGGCGAAGACCAGCAGCACCTGGTCCACATTGGCCACCAGCACATCTTCCTTCCAGAGCCCCTTCGCACCGGCGGCGCGGCGGGCCAGCCGGGTCTGGCGCGGCAGAACGGCCTCAATCGCGCCCTGTTCCGGGGAGATCTGCACTACCTCGACCGCATCGCCAATCACGGCAATATCCGTCGCCTGCCGCTCCTTCTTTAACCGTCCGCGCAACCGGCACTCCAGCAGGCCGTTCTCGGTCTGCACCCAGAAAAACCCGCTCTGTGCGCGTAGCACCGTTCCTCGCATACGCTATTCTCCTGTTGGTTCGAAGTCATCATCAAGACTCTTCCCGGTCAGGGCCAGGAACACCGCCTCCATCGTCGCGGGAGCACCATTGCCGGCACGCGCGCCGATGCGCTGCTTTAGGCCGGCGGGGGTGTCCAGGGCCACAATGCGCCCACCATCGATCACAGCGATCCGGTCACACAGGCGATCGGCCTCGTCCATGTCGTGGGTGGTCAAAAAGACGGTTGTATTGTGCTGTGCCCGCATGTCCAGGATAAAGCGCTGCACATCCTGCTTTGAGCGCGGGTCCAGCCCGGTGGTCGGCTCGTCGAGCAGCAGCAGCACCGGAGCGGTCAACAGTCCGCGCGCAATGGCGATTTTCTGCTGCATTCCGCGGGACATATGCTCCAGCGGCTCGTAGAGGCGCTGCTCACTCAGCCCCAGCCGCGCGAGAATCCGGATAGCATTGCGGCGGGCTTCGTCGGCGGGCAGATCATACAGCCGGGCGGCATAGATCAGGTTCTCAAGGGCCGAGAGTTTTTTGAAGAAGGCCGCCTCAACACTGACCCGGTTGATCATGCGTTGGACGGCGCGGTCGTCCTGCTGCACATCATGCCCGAATACCGTTACGTGACCGCTGTCGGGCATCAGCAGGGTGGAAACCAGGCGAATCAGGGTGGATTTGCCCGATCCGTTGGCCCCCAGCAGGCCAAAGATCTCACCCCGCCGGACACTCAGGCTAATATGATCAACCGCCAGCGTCACCGGGGCGGCTTTTGCCGGACCAGCCGACCACCAGCGCTGGGATGGTTCTTTGCCAAACTGTTTGACGACATCAACGATCTCCAGCGCGCTTTCCGGGGAGGGTGGCTCCGGGGTATGCACGAGCAGATCGTGTAAGAGTTGTGCGGTTGAATCTTGCACCTCAACCATGAAAGATTCCTCCATCATATGCATGCTGGTGTACCGTACGGCAGCGAAAAAATACTACGAATTACGATCCTCATAGACGCGCAGTTCGACGGCGTCCCGGCCCAGAACATCGAAAACGAAGTCGAGCACGCGCTCAACGATACTACTCGTCTGTTGTAATGCCAGTTCTGCTGGTATAGAAACATGTTCCATACTAGAGGCCGGATGAGTGTCGGTTGACTCACTCCAGAGGAGCGATCCATCACGTTCAAGAATTATCACAGCAGTTCTCCATGTGTCTGGTGATCCAAACTATCGACCTCCGACCGGTCGTCCACTGGAGTGCCGGCATGCATACAAAAAGACCGTGGGCGCTACGCGCTACCACGGTTATTGCAGGAATCGCAAAACCGTGAGCGCGAAGATCTGTCGCTGCCCACGGTCTCTTAGCTCAGTTGATTGCTCGTGATATCAGTGTTTGAGCTGCAAGAAGGTGGGCAGACTCCCAACAGGAGCCATGCTATCGCGGAGACGAACAGACATGCCTCCACCGGCGATGAGACGCTGTATACACATCAATATCATCTGCGACCACCTTTCCTGGCTTACAAGAAATTGCACATTCGTGCCTAGCATAGCAGGTTCCCCGGTGCTTGTCAATCCCCTGGATCTGCGAGAGCACCAGAGCACCACGCCGCTACTGAAGATGCGCCGCCGGCCATAGCGGTCACCCAGCGAGCCGCCCACCAGCACCAGCGCCGCCAGAAACAGTGCGTAGGCTTCGACGATCCACTGCAACGCGGCAACATCGGCGTTCAGGCCGGCCTGGATCGCCGGGAGCGCCACATTCACCACCGTGCCGTCGATAAAGGCCATGCTTGATCCCAGGATGGTCGCCGCCAGCACCCACGCCCCCAACCCCTGACTGCAGGGATGCCGATCCGGCGCGGCGCGGATCACGCCTTCGTCGCATGGTCGTTTCAGACTGGTGAACATTGGTCTATTCCTTTCACTCTATCGAGAGAACAAAGAGCAAAGAACAAAGAATAAAGAACACAGGAACCGAGAACTGAGAACTGACCACTACGATATCACAAAGGGCGTGGCGGCGTTACCAGCGCTGGTCGCAGGTGGGCTAAGGGAATGTTGTAGAACAAAGAACAAAGAACAAAGAACAAAGAACGGAGAAGCGCAGAGCGCAGAGCGTAGAGCGTAGAGCGCAGAGCGCAGAGCGCGGAACGGGGAGCGCAGAAGCGCGTCCCTACGGAAACGAAGAACGATGTCGCCTGAGCGCGGGTTGGCCCAGGCGATGCGGATCGGGTTTGGTAGTGGGCTATGCCTGCCGCGCCCGTGCCAGCGCCATGTCGAAGAAGTCGGTCAACTCCGTCACGGCGGCTACATTCTCGAAGAGGACCGGGCCGGCTTCGCTGATGCGGCGGCTGATCGTGGCGCGGTAGGACGGATCGGTGCCGAGCTGCAGGGCGAGATCGACATAGGCTGCGGGCGTGGCGGCGATGCAGTCGTCCATCCCCATCGTGCGGTAGGCCGCCGCCGTAAACCGCCCGCGCAGGTAGCGCGTCGGCAGCGTGACCACCGGCTTCCCGGCGGCGAAGGCGTCATACATCGTGTTGACCCCGCTGTAGTGCGGCATATCCAGAATGACATCCCCCTGGAGCAGCAGGCTCAGGTAGTCGTCGCGGCCCATGCGCGGCAGGAAGTAGATCCGCTCCAGCAGATCGGGCATGCCGGCCTGGAAACGCTGCCGCAGCAGATCGGTAATTGCCGCCGCCTCGTCCGCGATAAAGACCAGGAGACCCTGCGGATCACGCCGCAGGATCGCGGCCGGCAACGGGTCGGCGTCAGGGTGGATCTTGCGCAGGTTCTGCAGGCAGAGGTAGAGCCGCCGGTTGGCGGGCAGGCCAAAGTAGTCGCGGGGGCGCGGGTTGGCGGGCAGGGTCGGGCGCTCGTAGTATAACGGCAGATGCCTAAACCGCACCAGCGTCTCAGTGTAGTGCGCGTCACTCTCCGGCGTCTCCAGTTGCTCCGCCGAGAGGTAGTAGTCCATCTGCGGGATGCCGGTCGTTACCGGGGTGCCGAAGGAGAGGCACTGCACGGGTGCCGGGCGAAAGAAGGGCAGCACATAGTTGAGCAGATCGCTGCCCACCTCCCGATAGTAGAGCAGATCAAAGCGCGCCTGCCGGAGTTGCGCCACCGCCGGCTCCAACTGGTCGGAGAGTTCCAGGTAGCGCACGGTTGGGTGAGACATGTGCGGGCTGATGCTGCGGGCATCCTGCGGGCTGCAGACAATGGTGAGCCGGAAGCGCTCCGGTGGCAACTGGTTAAACAGCCCGCGCGTGCTCTTGAGAAAACCCCCCGCATGCCCGGCAGTAATCACCACGCCGATATGCGGCCTGCCCCGGCCCGGCTTTGCGCGCTGCTCCGGAAAATGCCCCTGAAACAGCCCGGCCCACATCTCTTTGATCCGGCGGTCATCGCGCCCCTGGTACATCAGGTTGTAGGGCGGCAGCGCCCCGGAGCGCTGCAGTTGCGGCAGGGTAAACTGCAGGTCGTATTCGGCATAGCGCGTGAGGGTGGCATGCAGATCGGCGCGGTAGGCATCAATCGCGGCATTGCCGGCGGGAATCGGCGGGCAGAGCGTCGCCAGATGTAGGCGCAGCAACTGGTCATCCGGCTCCAGGGCCAGCACCTGCTGCAGGCTCTGACGGGTGACCTCCAGCCGGCCCAGTTGTTCTTCGGCGCGCCCCAGGTTCAGATGCGCCTCGACATACTGCGGGTTCAGGGCGATGGCCTGGCGGTAACAGGCAGTTGCGGCGGCAAACTGGCGCTGCCCGAACAGCGTATTTCCCAGGTTGTAGTAGGCCTTGAGGTAGTCCGGCCGCAACACCAGCGCCCGCTGGTAGTGGACCGCAGCTTCGTCGGCGTGGCCCTGCAGCCGGTAGACATTCGCCAGGTTGTAGTGCGCCTCGGCAAACTGCGGGTTCAGCGCCAGTGCCTGCCGGTAACTGTTGACCGCCGGATCCAGCCGGCCCTGTCGCCGCAACACCTCGCCCAGGTTGTTATGAAAGATCGGGTTCTCCGGCTGCTGCTGCAGCGCCCGCCGCAGATATTTGACCGCCTCGGGGTAGCGCTGCTGCCGGCTGCAGATCAAGCCCAGCAGATGCAGCGTATCGGCATGGTAGGGCGCCTGCGCCAGGATCTGGCGGTACAGGTCGGCGGCGCGCTGCAACTGGCCGGACTGGTGGTAGCGCTGCGCGGCGGTGAACAGGTGGGTGACATTCGCGGGTGACTTCATAGGGTTCTCGCTCTGGCTGTGCAAGGGTAGCGCTCGCAAAATGCCGGACGATTGTACCCGATTTTGGGGCGGGATGCCAGGGTAGGTTCAACATCGCTCCACCGAGGGTGCTATCGCCGGGGGCAGACCCGACAGGTCTTCGAAGACCTGTCGGGTCTCTCCGCGTGGGGTTAATCAGCGCTGCACTCCATATCCTTCCTCCGCGCCCTCTGCGTCTCTTATACGGTGAAATAGCGCGCAGCCCCGCACCACCGATGTGCAAAGTCGTTTACAATGGTGCCGGCGTTTGCACCTGTGGAGTGAGGACAATGGCATGAAATATTTTATCACCGGGGCGACCGGCTTTATCGGCGGGCATGTGGCGCGGCAACTGCTGGAGGCGGGGCATACGGTGGTGGCGCTGGTGCGCAACCCGGCGAAGGCGCAGGAGCTGGCGGCGCTGGGGGTGGAACTGCATCAGGGCGATATTACCGACCGCGAGAGTATGCGCGCGCCGATGAGCGGGGTTGATGGGCTGTTTCATATCGCGGCCTGGTACGAGGTCGGTGTGCGCGATACGAGCAGGGCCGAGCAGATCAACGTGGAAGGTACCCGCAATGTGCTGGAGTTGATGCGCGAGCTGGGCATCCCCAAAGGCGTCTACACCAGCACGGTCGGGGTTTTCTCCGACACGCGGGGGAAGCTGGTTGACGAGAGCTACCGCTATCAACCGGACGGCGCATGGATCAGCGTGTATGAACGCACCAAATGGCAGGCGCACTACGAGGTCGCCGAGCCGATGATGCGTGCGGGTCTGCCGCTGGTGATTGTCCAGCCTGGTGTGGTGTATGGACCGGGGGATGCCAGCATTGCGCACAAGACGCTGGTGCAGTATCTGCAAAAGAAGTTGCCGATGACACCCCGGGGCGCGGCCTTCTGCTGGGGCCATGTTGAGGACACGGCGCGGGCGCATATCCTGGCAATGGAGCAGGGCCGGCCGGGGGAGAGCTACATCATTGCCGGGCCGGTGCATACGCTGGCCGACGGGTTGGCCCTGGCCGAGCAGATCACCGGCGTTCCCGCGCCGCGCATGCAGGTTAACCCCGGCGTGGTGCGGGCGCTGGCGCACGTAGCCGGCCTGGTTGAACGGGTGGTGCCGCTGCCCGAACTCTACAGCGCTGAGACTCTGCGCTCATCGGCGGCGACCTACATTGCCGGCAATGCCCGAGCGCAGCACGAACTGGGGTTTACGCCCCGCCCGCTGGAGGAGGGTCTGCGCGAAACGCTGCACTACGAGATGGAACGACTGGGGATGCCGGTGAAGGCGTAGAGGTCAGCCGATGCCCAAAAGCGCGCGCAAAGCCGCAAAGGTCGCTAAAAAATGCTTGTTTTGCGGCTTTGCGCCTCTGCGCGAGTTGATGTCGGTTGAGATTAATAGAATGCGCGAATAACCAGCGGCGAGAGCAACCCCTCCACCAGCGCACTCAGCAGGATCAGCGGTAGCAGCAGCAGCAGCCAGACTTTCCAGAAGTTTGCCATTGCCCAGAGAATATTCTGGCCGACGCTAAACCCGCTGGGCGGCGAGAGCAGCGCCGCCCCGATCCGAATGCCCAGCGCCGCGCTCAGAATAAAGGTCGGCAGTTCAATAATTCCATGCGGCAGCACATAGGCCAGCACAAACTGGAGCGGACTGTCGGCCCCCAACGCCAGCCAGCTTCCGCCGCGCGCCTGCAGCGTGCTGGCGACAAAGCCGACCTGGGTAAAGGCGACCGCCGGTACCAGGAAGGCGAACAGGCCAAAGCTGAAGACCGAAAAGACATTTGAGAGCACGGACACGCGAATATTATTGGCAAAAATCAGCAGCGCCAGGCCGGGCGACGGGTCCGCAACGGTGCCGATGCGCGCCAGCACCTGATCAAACGCGGTGATGTCGTAGGTATTGCCGATAAACCCACCCATCACCGTCCCGCCGACCGCCCCGATCAGCGCAACGAGCAGTGGCAGCCGTAGATCGCGCAGCAGGGCGGGCAGCTCTTTGCGATAAAATCGGCCCGGCGCAAAGGGCAGCCCGCGATAGAGATCCGGGACCACACCGGCCGGTTGATACTCCCGAAAGAAGGTCTTGAATGTCGCTATAATGCTCTGCAGGTTCAGGGTCTCGTGTTCGCGGGAGAGGATCTCCTCGCGGTTGAAGGCAGTCATGCCCGTACGCACCAGCGCGATGGTGATCACGGTCAGGGCCGCGATAATAATCCAGAGCAGATCCCAGCGCTGCCCGATGATCAGGATGGCCTGCAACTGCAGCATCACTGCCGTGGGAATCAAGACAAAACTCGCCATCAGATTGGCTGCCCGAATACTGCCGGTGTGGCTGGAAATGATCACCGCCCCCGCTACCATCATCAACGTAATAATGCCGATCATTAGCAGCAGTTGGAACATGCGCACCGGCGTCATGGCGAAGAAGTAGAGATCCGGCTGGGCCATTGCCATGGCTGTGGCAAAGACCAGCATCGCCGTAAAACTGGAGAGCAGCGGCACCAGCAGTGACGAACAGAGTTTGCTGACATAGAGATCATTATCCGACACCGGCATTGCCAGCAGCGCTTCGAGGCTATTGCGCTCGCGCTCACCGACAAACGACTCCAACGCCGTGATCAACGAGAAGCTCGCCGGGACAAATCCCACCAGCAGCGTGGCAAACGGCACCAACCGCCCGATCAGGGTGGCATCGCCGATAAAGTTGATCGCCAGGTCCGCCCCACCGACCAGCGCCAGCGGAATCACACAGGAGAGAATAGTGACGGGCAGCAGCACTTTCCAGTCGGTCAGCGTCTCGCGTAGTTCGCGCTCGGCGATGGTCATGGTTGCGGCGAGGCGGGGAAAGCGCTGCAACCGGAAGCCGCGTTGGCGGACGGCCGCTTTTCGCCGATTATGCGGCAGGTGTTGCGCCAGGCCGCGCAGGAATGGCGGCACCAGCGACTGCTCCTGCTCTCGCGACAGAATCTCCTCCCGGTTGAAGGTCATCAGGCCGGCCCGGACCAGCAGCGTGGCAATGATCGCAAACGCGACAATGGCGGTCCAGAAGACATCCCAGCGTCCGTTGATAATCAGCACGGCTTCCAGTTGGACGGCCAGCGCCATCGGCAGCAGAATAAAGCTGGACATCAGGTTGGCGGCCCGAATGCTGCTGATATGGCTGGAGATTACCACCGCGCCCGCGACCATTGTCAGCGCCATCAGCCCGATCACCCCGAAGATTTGCACCAGGCGCGGCAGGGTCATCGCGCCAAAGTAGAGGTCCGGGTTGACCAGGGAGAGCATGAAGGTGTAGACCAGCATCGCCAGAAAACTGGAGATCAGCGGCGTTATGAGCGACGCGCCCAGCTTTCCCAGGTAGAGCTGATCATCGGAGACCGGCATCGAGAGCAATGACTCCAGGCTGTTGCGCTCGCGTTCGCCGACAAACGACTCCAGCGCGGTAATCAGCGAGAAGCTCGCCGGGATAAACCCGACCAGCAAGACCACGAAGGGTACCAGGCGCTGAGCCAGGCCCGCATCATCGACAAAACGAATAACAAAGCTGGAGGCCGCCACCATCAGTTGTGGCATCAGAAAGGTCAGCAGGGCAATCGGCAGGAGGATGCGCCAATCGCTCAGCGTATCGCGCACCTCGCGCCGAACAATGATCATAACTGCATCGCGGTTCACGATGTAACCTCCTCCTGGCGGGACGGGGCCGCCAGCGATACCGGGGATACCTCTGCCGGGGAGGGTCCATCCTGCCGGGCCGGCTCATCGACGGATGCCTGGTGCGCATCCCGCCCGACAATACTCAGGTAGACATCCTCCAGGCTGCGGGGCACCTCGGCCAGCGCCATCAGAGCCAGGTTCTGCCCGGTCAGGCGGGCGATAATTTGCGGGTTGATCTGCTGGGGATCGGGGCAGCGGTAGCGCACAAACTCCGGTGTAACGTCTTCCACCGTGACCAGATCCTGCAACAACGGTTTGACTGCCTCATGTGCGGCGGGATTCGCCAGGCGCAGATCCCAGAGCGGAACGCCCAGCAGTTGCCGGGTAATCTGTGTAATCGTGCCCTCTACAATAATTTGCCCACTGCTGATAATCGCAATCCGGTCGGCCAGCACTTCGGCCTCGGCCAGGTTGTGGGTCGTCAGCAGGATCGAGCGATCAGCGGCGCGCAGTTCGCCAATCGCATCCCGGACCGTCCGGGCACTCTGCGGGTCCATAGCGGTAGTCGGCTCATCCAGGAAGAGGACGGGCGGATCATGGATCAGCGCGCGGACGAGGGCGATCTTCTGCTTCATACCCTTGGAGTAGCCGTCGAGCCGCCGCTCCCGCGCGTCCCAGAGCCCGAACTGCTTGAGTAGCAGTTCGGCGCGCTCCTGGCTGCGCCGCGCATCCAGCCCCAGCAGCGCACCAAAAAAGTAGAGATATTCCAGGGCATCCATCCGATTGTACAGCCCCGGATACTCGGTCAGCAGCCCCACCTTGCTACGCACCTGCTGGGCTTCCTGCACCACATCGTGCCCACCCACGCGGGCCCACCCGCTGGTCGGCTTGAGAATCGCGCCGAGCATGCGTACGGTGGTCGTCTTTCCCGCGCCATTATGTCCGAGCAGGGCCAGCACTTCGCCGGGCGGGATCTCCAGCGAGAGACTGCGCACGGCGTGGAACCCGCCAAATTGCTTACAAAGCTGGTGTGCTTCAATCATGTCGGCTCCTTCACCTTTGTTTGTTCTGTTCATGAAGTAAATAGCGTGATATTACAGGAGTTACGCGGTCGGTTCCAAATCAGATGTTCATCTGGATGAACGCCCCGATTCGCCTCCGGCAGGGCGGAAGATTCCATTCTTTTTCACAAAAATTTTGCACTTTGTGCAAAATTTTTGTGAAAAAGATAAAAACAGTACCATGCTGCCGCAGGCGATTCTGCCATTCACCGGGTGAAACGCCCGGTTTGATGAACCACCGCGTAAATTCTGTGATGTTAGTTGCCGGCGCACAGTAGCGGTGGCCGCCACTCAGGATAGCGGCCCGTTATACTGTGCTACTGGCAGTATAGCAGAAGTCTATTACCATGACTGGTAGAACAGAGGTGAAGATATGGTTGAGGATAGGTTTGCACTGGTCTAACAAGGTTGTACATGTGTTACGCAGTGGTGGTCTGGACCACAAACAACACGACATGAGCGAAACCCGCGAAACGGCCAATGCTGCTATGTCTCAGGCGCTCGCGCGTTTGGCGGGAGATATCGCCGCCGGCAGGGCGGAAGATTCCAGCTATTCCACAAAAATTTTGCACAGCATGCAAAATTTTTGTGGAATAGCTAAAACAGTACCACGCTGCCGCAGGCGAATCCGGCTGCCACCTCGTCAAGCGTTCGGTTTGAATGCTCACCGCGTAATGCGTGTGAATGAGCGAAAACCGCGCAAGCACGCAGTGAATGTCAAAATCTTTAGGTTCTTGACAAATTCAACCCAAAATAGTATCATTAGCGCAAATTAAGAACCAGCTCATCCAGAGGGGCAGAGGGACCGGCCCGTTGAAGCCCCGGCAACCCCCAGGACGTTTTGCACGGTACTGCATGGCATGCTGTGAGTTTCCGCAACTCACCTGCTCTGCTGATACGGCAAATCGGACCCGGGTAGGTGCCAATTCCGGCAGAGGTGTTCTGGAAGATGAGTGGCGGTAGAATCAAACCGTTGATGTTTCTATGCCCTCATCATCCCCAGATGAGGCTTTTTTTTGCCCACTTTTGGTCTATCCAATCTGGTGCTGGTCTGTTTCCGGCCTCCCGCCCGTGGGAGGATTTATCGTGTAACCGGCAGTATGAAGCAGAAGGGAGAATTTGCACATGTCCGACACGCCGCAGTTTACCGGCTTTGAAACGCTTGCGCTCCACGGGGGCCAGCAGCCTGACCCCACCACCGGATCGCGTGCTGTACCGATCTATCAGACCACCTCGTACGTTTTTCAGGATACTGACCACGCCGCCCGGCTGTTTGCGCTGGCCGAGCCGGGCAATATCTATACCCGCATCATGAACCCGACCACCGATGTGCTGGAGCAGCGGATCACCCTGCTGGAGGGCGGTGTCGGTGCGCTGGCGTTTGCCTCCGGCCAGGCGGCCGAGACAACGGCCATCCTCAATATTGCCGGCGCCGGCGATAATATTGTCTCCTCGACCAGTCTCTATGGTGGCACCTACAACCTGTTCCACTACACGCTGCCCAAACTGGGCATTAGCGTGCGCTTTGTCAATCCCGACAACCCCGACAACTTTAGTGCGGCGGTTGATGCGCGCACCCGGGCGATCTACATCGAGAGTATCGGCAACCCCAAGCTTGATGTGCCTGACATCCGCGCTATTGCCGATGTGGCGCATGCGCATGGGCTACCGCTGCTGGTTGATAACACCGTGCCGACACCCTACCTGCTACGCCCGTTTGAGCATGGCGCAGATGTTGTGATACACTCCGGGACGAAGTTCATCGGTGGGCATGGCACCGCTATCGCTGGTCTACTGGTTGATGGCGGCACGTTTGACTGGGCTGCCGGCGGGCGCTTCCCCGGCTTTACCGAGCCGGATCCATCGTACCATGGGGTGAAGTTTGCCGATCTGGGCCCGCCTGCCTACATTCTCAAGGCGCGGGTGCAACTGCTGCGCGACATGGGCGCATGTCTCAGCCCGTTCAATGCCTTCCTGCTGCTGCAGGGGCTGGAGACGCTGCCGCTGCGGGTGGAGCGCCACGCGACCAATGCACTGCAGGTGGCGAAGTTCTTGAGCGAGCACAAAAAGGTTGCCTGGGTCAACTATCCCGGTCTGCCGAACCATCCATCGCATGCGAATGCGCAGCGCTATCTGCCGCGCGGTCAGGGTGCGCTGGTCGGCTTTGGGATTGTTGGTGGGCGTGAAGCCGGACGATCATTTATTGACCGGTTGCAACTCTTCTCGCACCTGGCAAATATCGGTGATGCCAAGTCGCTGGCTATCCATCCTGCAACGACGACCCATCAGCAGTTGACCCCGGAAGAGCAGCGGGAAACCGGTGTAACCGATGATTATGTGCGCCTGTCGGTCGGCCTGGAGGCGATTGAGGATATCCTGGCGGATCTGGATCAGGCGCTGTCCGGCGTCTAATATGCATACCTTACGCGGTTGACATTCAAACCGAACATTGACCAGACGAAAGCCAGACGCGCCTCGCTGCCGGAGGCGAAAGCCAGTTTCGCGTCCGGCACGAGGCCGGAACAGTCCACATCGCGTAAGTCCTGTAATGTATGAAGGAGATGGTATGAGCATTGGCGATGTTCCAGTTGTTGAGACCGCGAGCTTTGGGCGTTCAGTGGGTACTGTCCGGACGCAGCAGATCGACTTTCAAGAACCACTGCCCCTTGAAAGTGGCGTGCAACTGGCAGCGCCATGGACGCTGGCCTATGAAACCTATGGGCAGCTTAACCCCCAGCGTTCAAATGCGATTCTGATCTGCCATGCCCTTTCGGGGGATGCGCACGCCGCCGGGGTGCATGCCTACAATGGCCGCCGCCCCGGCTGGTGGGATGCGTTTATCGGGCCGGGCCGCGCCTTTGACACCGAGCGCTACTTTGTGATCTGCTCCAATGTCATTGGTGGCTGCGCCGGTTCAACCGGCCCCGCATCGCTAGAACCGGGCCGGGATGCGCCCTATGGCAGCCGCTTTCCGGTCGTCACCATCGGCGATATGGTGGCGGCCCAGGCGCGTCTGCTGGAGGCGCTGGGGATTGAGCAACTACTGGCGGTGGCGGGTGGCTCGATGGGCGGCATGCAGGCGCTTCAGTGGGCCGTCGCCTACCCGGAGCGCGTGCGTGGCGTGCTGGCGCTGGCGACAACCGCCCGCTCCAGCGCGATGACGCTTGCGCTCAACACCGTTGGCCGCCAGTCAATTATGCGCGACCCACACTGGCAGGGCGGCGACTACTACACCGGTTCCCGCCCCCAGAACGGACTGGCGGTGGCGCGCATGGTCGGGCATGTCTCCTACCTGAGCGAGGATGCCCTGGCCGAGAAGTTTGATCGCAACCTGCAGTGGCACGCTGAGCCGCAGTACACCATCGGCCCGGAATTTGCCGTCGAGAGCTACCTGGATCACCAGGGCGATGCCTTTGTCCGGCGCTTTGATGCCAACTCTTACATGGTTATCACCAAAGCGATGGACTATTTCGATCTGCCGGGGCGGTATGGCTCGCTGCGGCAGGCATTTGCCCCGACACGGGCGCGCTTCCTGGCGCTTTCCTTCAACAGCGACTGGCTCTACCCCACGAGCGAACTGCGGACGCTGGCCGCCGGGTTGCGTGCCGCCGGCTGTTCCGTGCAGCAGATTGAACTGGACAGCTCCAAGGGTCACGATGCCTTCCTGCTGGAGGATGCCCAGATGCAGCCCATCCTGACCGGCTTCCTGGATGAACTGGCAGCACCGTTCGAGCGCTGTGTGTAACCGCACCTGCCTGGTAGGGACGCGCTTTTGCGCGTCCGCCTGCGGTGGTAGAACGGTTGTAGTCATCAAACATTTACACGATATGCAACCGTTTGGTAACAAAGATAATACAAGGTACCATGCTACGTTCATGGTGCCTTTTGTTCATTTCCTACGTTATTTACCTGTTGCCAGATACCAAACGCACCAATCTCAAACGTGAGCGGTTGCGCCACCATCTTCACCACGCTACTACCAGGGGCGAAACAGATTGTCGCCGGAGAGAGACGCCAGTTGCTGCCAGTGTCGGTATTATTGCGTTCCCATCCCACCAGCGGCTCGACCTGACCGATCAGATCTGCGCCTTGAGTATGGACATGGGCATGGACCTGATTGCCTGCCGCACACGCGATGAAGGGCTCCTCCACCTGCCACTGATCAAGCAGTGATGCCAGGCGGACCCGACCCCAGCCATACTTCCGCTCTCCGCCTAGTTCGATACGTTGTAACGCCTCCTTCCAGCCATTCAACTCGTTCGGCAACTCTGCTTGCGTGTACACTGCGCCCGCCAGATACACCGGCAGCGGTTCCCCGTCGTCCACCGGCTCGGCATAGGAGCGAATGAACTCAACCTCGTGCAAGAGACTATCCTCCGCCGCCTGCCGGTCGTAGTTCAAGGCAGTGCCGGCATAACTGCTCAGGAAGCGATAGTCGAACAACTCGGGATCGTGCCAGGGATAACAGACCGCCACATCAGCCGTCGAGGTTACATTCTGTGTAGAATTTTTGGGCAAAGCCGGATAGAGATAAGTAAAGCGGAAGTGTGTTTTTAGCATATCCCCAATGCGTTGATAGGCATGATACGTTGCACCGGGAATGTGATCGCGTGTCAGGCGGGCGGTGAGTGCGGCCCAGAGATTCTTGCCGGGCAGATAGCCGCGCGTCTGCATCAGGTTGCCCGTCTTGCGATAGCCGACATGGAGGGGACTCAGCAGGCGAAAGACGAGGTCATATCTGTGCCAGGTCATTGGCCGGCCTCCGATTGCGCCTGACCGGCACCTTTGCCCGCGGCCTTTGCGCCATAGCGGGCATAGATCAGGGTTTGCTCGTACAGATCCTTGACCAGCAGCAAGGTATCCAGGTTGCTGCAGACAGCTTGAGCGTAGAATTGCAGAACTGGCTCGGCAGCGGTACTTGCACTAAAATCAGATAGATTGGCGGATAGTTCCGCGTTATTTTGAAACACCGGCAACTGCTGGAGCAGTACGTACAGCGGCGCGCGGATGTGGGGTGCGATCTTCTCTTCATCGCTCGTGCGTGAGAAGAGGAAGAGCATCATCGCGTAGACGCCCTGTTCTTGTAACACCCCCAGTGTTTTGGTAATCAGGTTTTCCGCCGCTTTGGCATCCTTTACCTTAACACCCTCACGAACAATGATCTGGGACTGAATCGCAGCCTGTTGATCCAGGTTTAGCATATTACTGCTCACCGGAAGCCTCCTTGTCGCTTAACAAGCGCACCCGACCAAAGCCGCGCGTGCCCATGCCACCGATGCCCAGGTGCTCGGCCAATCCTAGACCTGCCTGGACGACACTCAGCGGCGATGTCCAGGTCTCGCCGTTGGGAAACGGCTTGCCGCCCTTTGTCTGGCTGACCGGCCAATCGGGAAATGTTTCAGGTTTTTGGGGGTCTTTACGAAATTCATCCTCCACCACCTCCATCCAGAGCAGCGTGGCACGGGGGATGGCTTCGTAGGTGAACAGGGCCTTATCGGAGGCGGCGCCCGTCTTCGGGTCAATGCTGACCGAGGTGCGCACTTCCAGGTTTGAGTTGACCACCTGGCTGAAGAGCTTATCGGCGACCAGGACCGCCCGTGCGCTGATTTCCGCAGGCACGCCCGGGATGGCATCCGGCCAGGCAAACGCTTTATCCGCCTTTTCCAGCATCAGCCAGCCCAGGTTGAGATGATCGTGCTGATCGAGAGCCGGTGGCAGGCGCACCTGTTCGCCGGGATCATCTTCCATAACGCCCGACTCGCGCAGGATGCCGGGACAGGTGACCCATACCGGCCCGGCCAGCGAATAGACCGGGAAAAGCAGAATGCGCGCATCGCCAATGCTGACCATGCCGCTCTGCCCACCATCCTGCCCTTTGAGATAGCCAAACGTATAGCAGACCGGGCACTGCGCATCACGACAATGGCCTGGTTGATTCTTTTCCTTATTCTCCTGCCCCGCCCCGGCACAACGCCGGCTCTCGTAGCGGTACGCCGCATACTGGCGAATAGCGCCACTCAACGAGGTGCCGGGGATCTTGGGCAGGCGGGTGCCCGGCTCGCGCACGATACTGTTATCGACCCGACCCAGGCGCATCCCACCCGTGCCGATATGGACCGGATCAAGTGTCATCAATACAAAGGTTTCCTGCTGATAGAAACTCATAGCGTCTCCTCGTTGCGCTCGGGTTTTGCTTTCATAATACTCATGAAGAGTTCAACCATATCGGCGAACAGGCCACTGACCAGCCAGGATACAACCTGGTCTTTCTGTTCGTTGGACGGCGTCTGTTTCCACTCGGCGTTGACCACCGCATCACGGCACAGTTGGCGGAATGGCTCACTGGTAAGCGATTGCGCCGGCTGGTCAAACCATGCTGCGCGCCTGGCCTCAACCAGATCGCGCAGGGCATAGATCTGACTGCTGGGCAGGCCCTCCTGCCTGCCGATACACTCCCAGGCGGCAGTCGGCGTGGAGAGGTCATCGAGCAGATAGGGCCGGGTGAGCCGCCCCCGCCGCCGGCCGCTCTGCTCATCGTAGGCAATCGCAAAGCGGCGCGCGGCGGTGTCGAGCCACTCGAAATCCAGCGTGGCCGGGGTGAAGTAGACCTGATCACCCGCCTTGAGTTCGCCGGCATGCACCAGCCGGCACGCTTCCGTCTGGCCGTTGGCGGTGGGGCGCACGCCTTTGAAGACCCGCAAACGCTTTTCTGTGGCCTGGGTGGGGTCGGTATTGCCGGCTTTATCAGCCTGGAAGAAGACATAGGGATACCAGTTATCATCTGTTTGCCCATCACCCATCACCGCCGGCACATACCAGGTGAAGGAACGTTCGCCCTGCTCCAGATGCACGGCTATCGTTTGCTGAAACTGCTGCGTACCCTGCGCCAGATATTGCTTCGCCCCAGGCAAGGCTACTCTGGTTGCATCCGCCTGCACCCGCCAGAGCTGATCGCCGCCGGGTGGTTTTTGCCGCAGCATCCGCTGCCCGGCATCAAGGATGGTGCGCAGTGGAGTGCGTCGGTGCGCATAAACCAGGCCCAGGTGCAGGGGTAGGCGGTTGCGCACCTTGCCCATCTCGCGTTCGTATTTCGCCTTGATCGCCTGCGCGACCTCCAGGGCTTTGTCGGCGGGAACCAGCGCCATAAATGTGCGCGGCTCGGCGAGGATGGGGATGGCCGTGGAGTAGGCGGTGTCCTGGTAATCTATATGAGTAATCTGAACTCTAAACTGTTTGTTCCGTTCATCATCGAAAAAAAGCTGAAATACACGTCTTTGACCCTGCTCATTGTCTTTGCATGCGTCAAGCCACAAACCAACCTCCAGAGCGGCATCAGATGGACTCTGTCGCCTGGGAGCGGGAATGTTGAGTTGAACAGCCGTGTAGGAAAGATTATCTATGCTGATCAGATGAGCCCCGTCCCACAGCACGCTCATTCGGGTCTGGCCGTGCAAATCTAACTCATACGTCTGGTAAGTAGTTAACCCAGTAGAGTCAGCCAATGTAATTTTCAATCGACGGCGGCTATCAGAGAGGGTGTGGTTGATATTGGACTGGGTTTCTTGCCAGAAGATCTGGGTAGTGCGCCAGACTCGGCGCAGACGGGCAAAGGAAGGTGTTTTGGTGTCAATGTCGGGACCAGCGGCTTTTACAAGCAGAGTTTCAACTAATTTGCCATTGTTCCAATTGGTCAAGTCGAATGTACCAGTAACCATAGCCAGACGACCGTGACTGTCAGCTACTTCATCAAGCCAGATAGTGTTACTTTGATCTTGAATCCATTGCTTCATCCGCCCTCGACGGCGTTGACTACAAATCTGGCAGTAATTCACTTGCTTACCGACGCGCGGGCGCAGACCACATATAACACAAATTTCATTGTGCTGACTTTGCCATTCCTGAGAAATAGTATTGGCATCGCTTTGTAGTGCAATGCTCATTGATAAGATGTTGCCGGCAGGAGGAATTTCATCTCTGCCATGCCGGTCAGGGTCTTGTCCCCACCATGCCCCTGTATCGAGTCTGACATCAGGGACAACATCTCCATCGGTATCGAATTGCTGTAAAATATGCGCAAATAATGTTTGATTTCCACTATCTTGCAAATCAGTCAACAGGTTGGGTATATCGGGAACAATATAGAGTGAACCATTTTCATCCCGATACACTTCGGTAGCCAGCGGATATGTCTCTTCTAACAAAATTTGCACATTGTCCAGAGCAGTTCGCAATATTTTTTGTCGCGCAATCAGATCAGGCAAGCGAGAAACGCCGGTTAGATATGCCAGTCCATCGGTACGAACACTGAGCAATCGCCAGCGTAAGTCGTAAGTAGTGGATTGATGCCCTATGACAGTAGCGGCTATAGCACTTTTATAGAGTGCCCCTACCAGCAATCCCCAATCCCATAAACTCACCTCATTAATCGGACGACGAGTATCTGCTCCGACAGTAGCAAACAGGGCTTGTATGTCTGCGAGCAGATCCCTTCGGTTATTGACGATATAAGCTGTTAGGGTATTCCACGGCAAGGCCCACAATCCATTGGTTAAATTCGCACCAACGGCTGTTTCAAAACCAAAAGCAGTACTGATTTGTGTGCCTGGATAGTTTTGCTTACAATTGTCATCAGGATCTTGTTTGTCAAAGTGAGATGTATTATGACAGCGGGAAAGGTATTGTCTTAGAAACGATGTATTAGTGTTGTTCCACTGTCCACTCCATTGATTAATCAGATCGGGGAATTGTTCCGTCGTTGATGACAGAGTTATTGATACAGACAGAAGACTGCTAAATCGATTGATGAGTTCGTCACGAGAAATGCCTTGAGCAGTAGTGTTGGCAGATTGAGTTTGTAGCTGACTCTCAGAGCATTTGCGGTAATCATGGAGCCAACCAATGATTTCCGCCAGCAAGATAGCGTCTCGGTGTTGGGCCAGATCTTCCAGTTGACTCATCCCTCCCCTCCTCTCAACAATTTCGCCAATGCGGCGGCCTGGTCATGCAACTCCTTCCAGTTAGCAAATGTGCGTTCAGCGATGGCAGGGCGGTGTAGTTCTGCAACGGGGGACGGTTCTGGTTGCTGTTCTGCGTGAGCGGCGAGCGCTTTGCCCTCGCGCTCCCACCAATTGCGGGCTTTATCGTAGAGCTGACGGTCGCCCTTCTTCATCGCCTGTCGTTCGGCATCGCTGCGATAACGGAAGCTGCCATCATCGGCACGAAAATCGGGATGCAGTTGTCCCGGCGCGCTCAAGTAACGGGGCAAACCAGGCGCAGGTTGGCTCACGTCATCTGGCGCGGTTGGGTCAGGTGCCTCCAGGCCGCTCAGTCGCAGGCAACCATCATTGAGTGCATCGTTTGCCACCCCAAACCCGCTGCTCGTCTTGGCCCCAAAGCCATAGGCCGTCATCATGGCCTGGATGCCTGTGGCAACCAGTTCCAGGTCGGTGGCTACCTGTGCGCACGTTTTGGATTCATCTTCTTCTTCCAGGTCGGCGGCTACCTGTGCGCGCGTTTTGGGTTCATCTTCTTCGCCGATGCGGTCAAATGGCACGTAGAGTAGCGTGAAAGTGCCGGTCGTGTCGGCGGGCACGCTCTCGAAGTAGATCGGCTGCCGGCCCGCGCCGGTCTGACGGTCATGCGGGTTGATCACCTCCAGTCCGATACGGTCAAAGAAGGTTGGGTAGAGGTGGAGGCGACCGGCATGACCTTCATCGTCACGACTCTCGCCAAATAAGCGCAGCAGATGGCAATGATCATTCGGCCAGTCATGGTTTTGCCGGATAGCCGCGCGCAACGCCCCCTTCCACTGGCTGGGAGCGATGTAGGGCAGCTTGAAAACCCACTCCTTTTTCACCGGGTTATCCAGAATGTAAAAATCCGTATCATCCCGGCTGAGATAGGCACCGGCCAGGGTGAAGGTAACATGGAACGCAAAACTATAGGCCGGCAGCAGCGCCAGGTCAGGTGCAGCGGGCACAAGCCCTAACGGCGCCAGGTATGTTTCCTTTTGCGCGACAAAATAGGCATGCGCTCTGCCCGACATAATCCAGTGCCCCAGGCCACCGGCCTTGCCTTTTTGCTGTCCCATCCGGGCACGTTCCTTGTAAGCCGAGGCCAGCGCCTGTGCCGGCAGTTGCAGGCGCGCCCCGTCATCGGTCACAGCGGCCAGAGGTTGCCACTGGCGCGGCGGGTGCGCCTGCACGCCGGTCAGGAAATCGATCGCCTCCGCCTGCGTAATACCGTGCTGTTCCGCGAAGGCATAGTGAGCGTGAAAATCGTATTTCATCGGCCT
>DAOTUI010000273.1:0-21032 GCA_034437035.1 Chloroflexaceae bacterium | reverse complement strand
GATGCCGGGGGACAACATCGTGATGGATGTGGAGTTGATTGTGCCGGTGGCGATCGAGGAAGGCCTGCGGTTCGCTATTCGCGAGGGTGGTCGCACCGTGGGTGCCGGTGTCGTCACCAAGATTGTAGCATAAGCTGATGTGTTCAGCGTGCGGAACGTGAGCGGGACGCGGGTTCGCACGCTGAACTGAATACTCAAGGGGAGCAATATGGCGAAGCAAAAGGTGCGTATCCGCCTCAAGGCATACGACCACAAGATCCTGGATCAGTCGGCGCGGCAGATTGTTGAAGCAGCAGAACGCACTGGAGCGCTTGTCGCCGGACCTGTGCCACTACCAACAAAAATTGAAAAGTATAGTGTCATGCGGTCATCGTTTATTGATAAGGACTCACAGGAGCAGTTTGAGATCCGTACCCATAAACGGCTGATTGATGTGCTGGATCCCAGTCAGCAAACCATTAATGCATTGATGAAACTCAATCTTCCGGCTGGTGTCGATATTGAGATCAAGCTCTAGGGGAGATAGTGCCGGCCCGACGAGAGAAAACACGAATTATCGTTGTGTGACGGCGATTGAAAAAGAAAAGTGCAGCCGCTGCAACTAAAATCGGTGTGCATGCTGCGGAGGTCACGTTATGATAAAAGGTTTATTGGGGCGAAAAATCGGAATGACCCAGGTGTTCAGTGAGAATGGCGAGGTTATACCAGTCACTGTTCTCCGGATTGGCCCCTGTGTCGTTACGCAGATTCGCAATAAGGAGAATGATGGCTATGAAGCCGTGCAGATCGGCTTTGAGGAGGTGCCGCCACGCAAGTTGACCATGCCACAGCGGGGCCATCTGAAAGATGCCGGCATGCTGGTGCGCCATCTGCGTGAGTTTCGCGCCGACAATATCCAGGAGTATGAGGTCGGGCAACTGCTCAAGGTCGATGTTTTTGAACCCGGTCAACGGATTGATGTCTCGGGGATTTCCAAGGGGCGCGGCTTCGCCGGTGTAGTGAAACGCCACGGCTTCCGGGGTGGCCCCAAGACCCATGGTCAGAGTGACCGCCACCGTGCGCCCGGTTCCATCGGTGCCGGTACCTATCCGGGGCGCGTCTGGAAGGGGCAGCGGATGGCCGGACGGATGGGCGGCAAGCGTTCAACCATCCAGAACCTGGAGGTTGTCGAGGTTATTCTCGACAAGAACCTGCTGCTGGTGCGGGGAGCAGTGCCTGGGTATCGCTCGAGTTTGATTCAGGTTAAGCACGCCGCCAAGGTAAAGTTGAAAAAAAAGGGTTAACAACAAATTATTGGACGATCCGATGATCGGCGAGTCCAATAATTTGTGGACCATAACAGGTGCGAAATGGAAGCAACGCTTTACAACCAGGCTGGTGAAACCATCGGTACCATTCAGCTTAATGACTATATCTTTGGCATTACGCCGAATGAGCCGGTGATGCATCAGGCTATGGTGCGGCAGCAAGCTAATGCACGGCTTGGCACGCACAACACGCTCAATCGGGGCGAGGTGCGGGGAAGTACGCGCAAGCTCTACCGCCAGAAGGGAACGGGTCGAGCCCGGCAGGGAGCCATACGCGCGCCGCATCGTCCCGGTGGTGGTATTGCGCATGGGCCGCATCCGCGTTCGTATGAGAAGAAGATGCCGCGCAAGATGCGTCGGCTGGCTGTACGCTCGGCACTCTCGGCCAAGTATGCCGCAGAGCAGATCCGCTTTATCGATGCCTTCGAGTTTGCCCAACCACGTACCAAAGATGTGGTTGCACTGCTCGATTCCCACGGTCTGACCGGGAAGACGTTGATTGTTCTCGACAGTAAAGATGAGAATCTCCAGCGTTCGGCGAATAACCTGCCAAAGGTGAAAACACTGCTGGCCCACTATCTGAATGTAGTTGATCTGCTGTATTTCGACAACATTCTCTTCTTGCGGCCGGCCATTGCAGTAATTGAAGGTTTTCTGGGCAAACGGGGGACCAGCGGTAGCGCCATGCCGCTGCCGGACAATGGTTCGAGTGCCGGGAAGGAGACGGTAGTTGTGTCATCAGCCAGTTCACCGACGCCACCGGTAGCCCCAACGCCACCGAGTGGTCCGGCAACGCCAACCGGCAGTACGCCGGGAAGTATGGCGACGAGTGCCGAAGATACCGATGAGGAGGAGGCTGAATGAACGACTATCAGATCATTATTCGCCCACTCATCACGGAAAAGAATACGAACTGGATGATGTTCAATAAGTATTCTTTTGAGGTTGAGCGCAACGCGACGAAACCACAGATCAAGCGGGCGATTGAGAACATCTTCAATGTCACCGTAACCAAAGTTCACACGATGAATGTGCGCGGCAAGCGCCGCCGTCGTGGACGTGAGTTTGGGTATACGCGTAACTGGAAAAAGGCAATTATCACGCTGGTCGAAGGTGATCGGATCGATCTATTCGAAACCTAGTGGCATTCGATATTCGGGTTGAAGAGGCTGAGGAATCATGGGTATTCGCAGATATAAACCGACTTCTCCGGGTCGCCGGAACATGACGGTCTCCACCTTTGAGGAGATCACAAAGAAGCGACCCGAGTCAAGCCTGATTGAGCCGATCCGCAAGCAGGCCGGACGTAACAACAAAGGACGGATCACCACGCGTCATCGTGGTGGTGGTCACAAGCGCTTCTATCGCATTGTCGATTTTAAGCGCGACAAGCGGAATATTCCGGCGAAGGTTGCGGCCATTGAGTATGACCCCAACCGGAGCGCGCGGATTATTTTGCTCAACTATGTGGATGGCGAGAAGCGCTACATCCTGGCACCGGTCGGGCTCAAGGTGGGCGATATGGTGATGAGTGGCTCCGATGTGGATATTCGCGTGGGCAATGCCTTGCCGCTGCGGTCAATTCCACTGGGGTCGCAGATCCACAACGTTGAACTGGAGATCGGGCGCGGTGGCGTCCTGGTACGTAGCGCGGGAACGTCGGCGCAACTTATGGCGAAAGAGGGTGATTATGCCATCCTGCGTATGCCCTCCGGGGAGATGCGGCGCATTCATCTAAACTGTTACGCCACGCTCGGTCAGATCGGCAATGTCGATCATCAGAATGTGCGGATCGGCAAGGCCGGTCGCTCGCGCTGGCTGGGACGGCGTCCACATGTGCGTGGAACGGTAATGAACCCCCGCGACCATCCCCATGGCGGTGGTGAGGGCCGCGCGCCTCGGGGTATGCCCCCCAAGACCAAGTGGGGTAAGCCGGCGCTGGGTAAGCGCACACGCCATAACCCACGCACGGATAAGTTTATCGTTCGACGGCGGAAGAAGTAAGAAAACAGATTATATTTAGCGATTGCGGGTAACGAGGAGGAGCTATGTCGCGTTCTTCGAAAAAGGGGCCGTATGTTGATATCCGGCTGCTTGATCGGATTGAATCGCTCAACCGGACCAATGAGAAGCGCGTACTGCGGACCTGGTCGCGTGCCTCGACGATCTTCCCACAGATGGTCGGGCATACGATTGCTGTCCATGATGGACGGCGGCATGTCCCGGTCTATGTGACGGAAAACATGGTTGGGCATAAGTTGGGTGAGTTTGCCCCGACGCGGACCTTCCGGGGCCACGGGGGCAAGAAGGCCGATAAGCGTGGCCGAATGAAGTAGAGCGCCGAACATCCCAAACAATGGTGCGTTCAGCGCTTTCTGCGAGAGAAAAACCATGGAAGCAAGAGCAGTCAATCGAGGTGTGCGAATCTCGCCGAAAAAGGTTCGTCCGGTGTTGGACCTGGTGCGGGGCGAGCGTGTACAACGCGCACTGGCTATTCTGGAATATATGCCGCATAAGGCGGCCCGCGAAATTGCGCGCACAATCAAGTCGGCGGCGGCAAATGCCGAAAATAACTTTGACATGGAGCCGGCGGATCTGGTTGTCAAGACCATCTTTGCCGATGAGGGTCCGGCGCTCAAACGCTTTATGCCGCGTGCGCGCGGGAGTGTGAACCGCATTCGGAAGCGGACCTCCCATATTACGGTGATTGTTGACGATGGACAGGAGTATTAGTCGGGAATAGCCAGCAGTCGATATTCAGTACGTCGCAGCAGCGTACCCTGACCAGTCAAGAACCAGCGGATGCTGCATACCGAGTGCTGGCTACTGGCGGCTATCCGTTGATGGAGGTGGATATTGGGACGCAAAGTTCACCCAATTGGGTTTCGATTGGGCTATATCAAGGATTGGCAGTCCAAGTGGTTTGCCGAGCGAACGTATCAGTCGCAACTGCATGAAGACCTGGAACTGCGCCGGCTGATCGCCAAAGAGTTGCAGAATGCCGGGATCTCGAAGGTCGATATCGAACGCTCCGCCAATAAAGTTGAGGTTACGATCTACACAGCCAAGCCGGGGATCGTGATCGGGAAGCGGGGCGCAAATGTTGATCTGCTCAAGAATACGCTGGAGCAGAGCACGGGTAAGAAAATCAAACTCAATATTCAGGAGATCCATCAGCCTGAGCTTGATGCCCAACTAGTTGCCGAGAGTATTGCTGAGCAAATTAACAAGCGTGTCTCGTACAAGCGCGCGATGAAGCAGGCGGTGCAGCGAGCGGTTCGCCTGGGAGCACAGGGCGTGAAGGTGCGCTGTGCCGGGCGGCTCGGTGGTGCTGAGATGGCGCGTGTGGCCAATGAGAGCGATGGTCGGGTGCCACGGCATACACTACGTGCGGATATTGACTATGCTCAGGTGCATGCCCATACGACCTATGGCCGTATCGGCGTGAAAGTCTGGATCTACAAGGGTGAAGTCTTCCCCGATGAACTGGGCAAAGCAAAAGTTGAGCAGCAGACGGGCGATAGCAGTGGCGGTGGCGGCGGATCGCGTGCGCGAACCTGAGGAGGAACGTTATGTTAATGCCCAAACGGGTAAAATATCGGAAGCGACACAAGGGACGCATGCGCGGTCTCGCCCATCGTGGTAATACGGTTTCCTTTGGTGATTATGGCTTGATGGCGTTAGAGTCATGCTGGATCACCAACCGGCAGATCGAGTCGGCGCGTCGTACCATTACCGGGTATATCCGGCGTGGTGGGAAAGTCTGGATTCGGATCTTCCCCGACAAACCGGTGACATCGAAGCCGGCAGAAACCCGTATGGGTGGCGGTAAGGGATCGGTTGATCACTGGGTGGCCGTGGTCAAGCCGGGCCGGATCATGTTTGAACTGGCCGGCGTGCGCGAGGAGTTAGCAACTGAGGCGCTCCGTCGCGCAGCCCAGAAGATGCCCATCAAGTGTAAGATTGTAACGCGTGATGAAGTGGAGAGTGGCGGTGAAAGCGAGTGAACTGCGTAATCTGGACGATGAGCAACTGCGAACGCAACTCGGCGATTATTACAAGGAACTCTTTAACCTCCGATTCCAGAAAGTGACCGGCAAGCTGACCAACATTTCACGTCCGCGGCAGGTGCGGCGGGATATCGCGCGCATCAAGACAATCATGCGCGAACGTGAACCGGCGATCGTGGAGGAAGAAGAGTTGACTGGCGAATAGCTGTATTCGTTTCAATTAGCAGCAACTGGAGCTGGCGGTGAGTACGGAGAAAAAATCACAACAGATCAAAACTGGTCGTGTTGTTAGTAACAAGATGGATAAAACGGTTGTGGTTCGCGTTGACTACCTGAAACCACATCCTTTATATCGGAAGATTATGCGGAAATCGCACAAGTTTCATGCGCACGATGAAGACAATGTGTGCCGGATCGGTGATACGGTACGCATTGAAGAAACTCGCCCGCTGAGCAAGACCAAGCGCTGGCGCGTCATCGAAATCGTGCAGCAGAGCGAGGGGTGATCCCATGGTTCAGCCACAGACGCGCCTGAAGGTTGCGGATAACACCGGGGCAAAGCAGATCATGTGTATTCGTGTCCTGGGTGGCTCGCGGGTGAAGTATGGTCGCGTGGGCGATATTATCGTTGCATCCGTGAAGGAAGCCACACCCGGTGGTGCGGTCAAGAAGGGTGAGGTGGTACGCGCGGTAATTGTGCGTACGGCCAAGGAGTATGGTCGCCTGGATGGGTCGCATATTCGGTTCGATGATAACGCTGCGGTCCTCATCGGGAAAGAGAATAACCCGCGTGGTACCCGCATCTTTGGTCCGGTTGCGCGCGAGTTGCGCGAGAAGCAGTTTATGCGGATCGTGTCGCTGGCACCGGAGGTGTTGTAATGCATGTTAAAACTGGCGACGAAGTGCTGGTAATCTCCGGCAAAAACAAGGGGCAGCAGGGCAAGATTAAGCAGGCACTGCCACGCCGTGGACGGGTGGTCGTCGAAGGGCTTAATATTATCAAACGACACATGAAGGCCCGCGGCCCGCGTAAGCCGGGAGGGATTATCGAGATGGAGGCACCGATTGATGCCTCGAATGTGATGTTGATCTGTCCCAACTGTGGACGAGCCTCGCGCACCGGGAAGCGCTTCCTGGAGGACGAACCGGATCACAAGGGGCGTCCCCGGAAAGTACGCTACTGCAAAGCCTGCGACGAGGTTGTGGAATAGTTATACTGAAACGTCAGGGCCGGAGGAGGTCCGTGTACCACCTCCAAGCCCCTGGGGGGTGTGGAATGACCGCACGGTTAAAAGAGGTTTATACGAAGGATATTGTTCCCGCATTGATGCAGGAATTTAAATTCAATACGGTGATGCAGGTACCACGGCTGACCAAGGTTACGGTCAATACGGGTGTAGGCGAGGCGGTCCAGAATGCGCGCGCACTGGATGCGGCGATTGAAGATATTACGATCATCACTGGACAGAAGCCGGTTGTCACCCGCGCCCGAAAGTCGATTGCCGGGTTTAAGATTCGCGAAGGGATGCCGATTGGTGCGATGGTGACGCTACGGGGCGACCGGATGTATGAGTTTCTGGATCGCCTGATCAACCTGGCACTGCCCCGTATCCGTGACTTTCGCGGTATCAACCGGAGTGCCTTTGATGGACGCGGGAACTATAGCCTGGGAATTCGTGAGCAGATCACCTTCCCCGATATTGATTACGATAAGATTGATAAGATCCGTGGCATGGAAGTCGCAATTGTGACAACAGCTCCCGATGATGCACAGGGCTATGCGTTGCTCAAGCGAATGGGTATGCCATTTCGGGATTAACATACGGACAGGGTCGATGCGGCCAGAGCAGTGCCGCGTATCGCCCCACGTAGACACGGATAAAGGAGGATATTTTGGCACGAACAGCCCTCGTTGTGAAGGCACGAAGACCACAGAAATACAAGGTGCGAGAATATAATCGCTGCAAGGTATGTGGGCGCTCACGCGCGTATATTCGGAAGTTTGGGATGTGTCGCATCTGTTTTCGTGAGCATGCTTTGAAGGGCATGATTCCGGGTGTCGTCAAGTCCAGTTGGTAGAATTTCATTTCGGATACGAGATCGAATCGCCCTGGACAACGGCATGCGCGGTTCGAGAATCGTCAAGGAGGAAGTGCAGTGAGCGTCAACGATCCAATCGCTGACATGCTGACACGTATTCGCAATGCATGTATGGCGCACCATGACTCGGTGGGCATCCCGGCATCAAAAATGAAATTGGCGATTGCTGATATTCTCAAACGAGAGGGGTTCATCAAGGATTATTCTGTGCAAGAAGGTAGTCCTTTTGATACAATAGCTATTACGCTCAAGTATAGCGATGATCGGCAACCGGCAATTACCGGCCTGAAGCGTGTGAGCAAACCGGGATTGCGTATCTACACCCAGCGGGCGGATATTCCGCGTGTGCGCGGGGGTCTGGGTTTGAGCATCCTCTCCACGCCGAAGGGTGTGCTGGCAGGTCACGACGCCTGGCAGCAGCGGGTCGGTGGTGAAGTCCTCTGTTATGTTTGGTAGTGGGTGGAGCATTGCTATGTCACGCATTGGAAGACGACCAATTCCCGTCCCCAAAGGGGTCGAGATCAAGATAGACGATGGAAACCTGGTCACGGTCAAGGGCTCCAAGGGTCAACTGCAACAACAGTTGCCCACCGAGATCATTATTGCCCAGGAAAATGGAACAATCAATATTCAGCGCCCGTCTGAGTCTAAGCAGCATAAGTCGCTGCATGGATTGACCCGGACCCTACTGTTTAATATGGTGCATGGCGTTACTGAGGGCTGGGAGCGCGCACTGGAGATCAATGGCGTGGGCTATCGTGCCGCGCTGGAGGGGAAAACCCTGGTGCTCCAGTTGGGCTTCTCGCATCCGGTACGGATTGAGCCCCCCCCCGATGTCTCATTTGCCATTGGGGAACGCCGGACTGCCGGCGATCCGCTGCCGCTCTTTATTCGCGGCATCAACAAGCAGGTTGTTGGTGAGCAGGCGGCCAAGATTCGCGGGTTGCGCCCGCCTGAGCCATATAAGGGCAAGGGCATCAAGTACGCCGAAGAGCGTATCCGGCGCAAGGCGGGTAAAGCCGGCAAGACTAAGTAGCAGAAGTAAAAACGCGATGTGCAGCGTTGGCAGGGGATAGAATCTCTGTCACTGAAAGCAAGGCATCAAGGTTATGAAAAGAACATCCCGAGAACTACGCATCAGACGGCATAGACGTATACGCAAGCGCATTCATGGCATTTCGGAGCGTCCCCGCCTGTGCGTCTTTCGCAGTAATACTCATATCTACGTTCAGGTAATTGACGATACCATAGGGCGTACGCTGGTTACTGCATCAACACTCGATAAAGATCTGCGCGGCAACGGGCAGGCAGACCAGAGTAAAACCGAGCAGGCCCAGGCGGTGGGCGAACTTATTGCCCAGCGCGCCCTCGATGCCGGGATCACCCAGGTCGTTTTTGACCGGGGCGGCTTTAAGTATCATGGACGGGTTAAAGCGCTGGCCGAGGGAGCTCGCAAGGCCGGATTGACTTTTTAACTTAATGATGATAGTCAACGCGGCGAGAGAACCCGATGGGCAACTCCTGACGATTGGCTATGGATAATGTGGAGGTGTCGTGGCACGCGTAAGTATCAATCCAGACGATCTTGAGCTTGAAGAACGCGTCGTCCAGATCAACCGGGTAGCAAAAGTGGTCAAGGGTGGACGGCGCTTTAGCTTTAGTACAATGGTTGTCGTTGGCGATGGCAAGGGCCATGTCGGCATTGGAATGGGGAAGGCATCGGAGGTGCCGGAAGCTATTCGCAAAGGTGTCGATGCGGCTAAGAAGAATCTTATCCGGGTTCCGCTAACGAATACGACCATTCCGCACGAGATTATCACCAGGTTTGCTTCCTCCAAAGTGATGCTGCGTCCCGCGGCCCCTGGTACGGGCGTTATCGCCGGGCGGGGTATGCGCCCGGTAGTAGAAGCCGCCGGAATCAGGAATTTGCTTACGAAAGCGTATGGGAGCAATAACCCGGTGAATGTGGTGAAAGCGACCTTTAAGGCGCTGAGTGAACTGGTTTCGCTTGAGGACATGGCCCGTCGCCGTGGCATGACCCCGCATGAATTGCACACGCGGCGGGTGCGGCGCGAGCCGGAGCCTGCGGCAACCGTTCCGGAGACTACGGAATGAGTAAGTTACGCATTACCTACAAAAAGAGCATGATCGGCTATAACCAGGAGCAGAAGGATACCATCCGCTCATTAGGCTTTCGGAAGCTCAACCAGACGGTAATTAAGCCCGATAATCCGTCGATTCGCGGTATGGTATTCAAGGTGCGCCATCTGGTTGAAGTGACAGAAGTTGGAGACGAGGTAGAGGCATGAAACTGCATGACTTAAAGCCCGCTCCCGGCTCGCATCGGCGGAGTAAGCGCGTCGGACGTGGATATGGTTCAGGTAAGGGCAAAACGTCCGGCAAAGGTATGATGGGGCAGAAGGCCCGCGCCGGTTCCGGTCCATACCGCACGTTTGAGGGTGGACAAAACCGCCTGGTGAAGCGCATGCCCTATAAGCGGGGCTTTACCAACATCTGGCGGGTTGAGTACCAGGTCATCAACGTAGAGCAGTTGAACGAGTGGCCCCAGGATGTCGAGGTGACAATCGATGCGCTGCTGGAGACCCGCGCTATTCGGCGCAAGAACCAGCCGGTGAAAATTCTGGGCGACGGTGAACTCACGCGGTCACTGGTGGTGCATGCGCATAAATTCTCCGCCAGTGCGCGCAAGAAGATCGAGGCGGCCGGCGGCAAGGTCGTTGAGGTACCATGGGTTGTCGAGCGTCATAGCCGCAGCCGTGGTCCCAATCCAAGTATGCGTAATCAGACCGCGCAAAGTGAGTAGTACCGACACGATGCGCGGTCTGAACGGAATCATACGCACAAACACAAACCAGGCGTAGGGAGAAAAACGATGTTACAGGCGGTTGTACGGGCAATTCAATTACCAGATCTGCGGCGGCGCATCCTCTTTACATTGGGGATGCTGCTCATTTTCCGGTTGATTGCACATATTCCTGTGCCCAATATTAATCCTGACTCGCTTGATGAGTTGCGCCGGGCACTGCAGGAGAATCAGCTTGCGCAACTCCTGAATATCTTTGCGGGTGGGGCATTACAAAACTTCTCGGTGGCGGCGCTGGGGGTCTATCCCTACATTACCGCAACCATTATTATGCAACTGCTCCAACCGCTGATTCCTGCGCTTGAGGAGTTGTCTAAAGAGGGTGAGCAGGGACGGATCAAGCTGAATCGGTATCAGATTATTCTGACGATACCACTGGCCTTCTTGCAGGCGTATGGGCAGACCCTGACGCTGGAGCGCAGCCTTACCGCCGGTCAGTCGCTCTTTCGCTCGCCGTTTGATATTGTGAATAACTTCTTCCCGACCTTTACCATCTTGATGTCCATGGTTGCCGGAACGATGCTGCTCGTCTGGCTAGGTGAGTTGATCAATGAACGCGGCATCGGGCAGGGTATTTCGGTTATCATTTTTGGTGGGATTGTCTCGCGTGTGCCGCAACTGGTGGTACAGGGTGTCCAGATCGGACAGACCGGTGGCAGCGAAACCTTTATCGGGCTGTTGATCTTTTTGATTATTGGCCTGCTGACAATCATGGGTATTGTGCTGATCCAGGAGGGGCAACGCCGGATTCCCGTACAGTATGCCAAACGGGTACGCGGCAACCGCGTCTATGGTGGGCAGAGTACCCACATTCCGATGAAGGTCAATATGGCCGGGATGATCCCGCTGATCTTCGCCCAGAGTATTATTATCTTCCCAGGCATCGTCGCCTCCTGGTTTTATAATCCGGCCGGCGAAGGGATTGGCAATGCGGTAGCCGGGTTCTTTTTCAATACGTTCAGTCCGACCGGACAGGGTGGCGGTATTGTCTACCTGACACTACTCTTCTCGCTGGTCGTCGGCTTTACCTATTTTTACACGGTTGTCCTGTTTAACCAGCAAAATATTCCGGACAATCTCCAAAAGAATGGCGGGTTTATCCCGGGTATCCGTCCGGGCAAACGCACCGAAGAGTATCTCAGTCGCGTGTTAAACCGCATTACGCTGGCCGGCGCGCTCTTCCTGGGATTTATTGCCATCCTGCCATTCCTGACGCAGTCTGTTACGAATATTCAGATCGGTCTGGGTAGTACCGCCCTGCTTATCGTCGTTGGTGTTGCCATCGACACTATGCGTCAGCTTGAGGCCCAGCTTACGATGCGCGATTATGAGGGCTTTTTGAACCGATAAAGTGAAGAGAGCTACGGAGTTCCCGGGAAGTTAGGCTGAGTAAGGTTGTTCCATGCCGGAACACATAGTCAACGAGGGAGTAGATTATGAACGTGATTCTTCTGGGACCGCCGGGTGCTGGTAAAGGAACGCAGGCAAAGTTGCTTGTGGAGCAGACAGGGCTGACGCATGTTTCCAGTGGCGATCTGTTTCGTGCAGCATTGCGCGAAGGAACCGAGTTAGGCATGCTCGCCAAATCATACATGGACCGTGGTGCGCTGGTGCCTGACGAAGTCGTGATTGGGATGGTCATGGAGCGGATCAAGCAACCGGACTGTGTCAGTGGCGTTATCTTTGACGGGTTTCCCCGCACGATCGACCAGGCCAAAGCACTCAAAACCGATATGGCCCAGTATGAGAAGGTGATCGATACGGTACTCTACCTGGATGTAGCCCGTGACGTGTTGTTGCGGCGTATCGCGGGCCGGCAGACCTGCAAGGTCTGTGGGGCCATTTTTAACATCTACTATTTTCCATCTTATAAGACCGGGATCTGTGATATCTGCGGTGGCAAGCTCTACCAGCGCAGTGACGATAATATGGAGACGGCACAGCGCCGGCTTGATGTCTATTTTGAGCAGACAATGCCGTTGATTGAGCACTATCGTGGTGAGGGCAACCTCCGCGAGATCGATGGTCGGCAGGATATTGGACAGGTGATGGAAGGAATGATGCAGGCATTAGGGATAGATGTTGCCAAGTCACCCTGAGTATAATTCCCGAAAGGAGAGATATGTCGAAAAAGAAAGATGTCATCGAGATCGAAGGAACAATTGTGGAACCACTGCCAAACGCGATGTTTCGGGTGGAACTGGATAATGGGCATGAGGTGCTGGCCCATATTTCGGGCAAGATGCGCATGAACTACATCCGTATCCTCAAAGGCGATCGCGTGCTGGTAGAGTTATCACCCTATGATCTGACCCGTGGTCGTATAACCTATCGCTATAAGTAATTGCTACGGTGGCAAGATTCGGTCTTTTTCGGTCAAAAAGAGCGAAAAAGACCGCGTAGGGCAAGTTTTTGTGTTACAATGGCTGTTTGTGGCAGATACTGTCACTCGCACGATCAGGCGTACTAGAGGATGGAGGTGTAACGTGAAGGTTCGTGCATCCGTGAAGCCGCGTTGCGAGTATTGCAAAGTTATCAAGCGCAAGGGTGTGGTTCGCGTGATCTGTAGCCGGACCCCGAAGCATAAGCAGCGCCAGGGGTAGGTATGTCCGGCAACGGGCTATCCCGGTAACGATGCGCGCTTACTGGTTGGAGGAACTTCATGGCACGTATTGCGGGGGTGGATATCCCACGTAACAAGAAAGTTCATGTAGCGATTACCTATATCTATGGTGTTGGTCCTTCCAATGGGATGGACATTATTAAGCAGGCCAATATCAATCCCGAGACGCGCGTGCGCGATCTGACGGAAGAAGAAGTTGGTCGTCTACGCGAAATTATCGATCATGAGTATCGCGTCGAGGGTGATCTGCGGCGTGAAGTGCAGATGAATATTAAGCGTCTGATGGATATTGGATGCTATCGCGGGTTGCGCCATCGCCGGGGAATGCCCCTACGTGGGCAGCGTACGCGGACAAATGCCCGCACGCGGCGTGGACGCAAGGGTCAGGCAATCGGTATCAAGAAGAAGGTGAAGAAGTAAGCGCAGGTTTGCTTGTAGACAACGATTGCATAGCCTATTGAGAGCAGACAGGTGTACGTGGTTTGTACATCAAGGAGTAGAAGATGCCTGCAAAACCAAGAGGGGGTGCCGGACGGCGGCAGCGGGGGAAGCGGCGTGAGCGCAAAAATGTTCCACGCGGTCAGGCCCATATTCTGAGCACCTTCAATAACACGATTGTGACAATTACTGATCCGCAGGGTGCGGTGGTCTGCTGGGCGAGTGCGGGACAGGCGGGGTTTAAGGGCTCGCGTAAGAGTACGCCCTATGCCTCACAGATTACCGCCGAGAATGCCGCGCGGAAGGCCATGGACAATGGTATGCGGGCAGTTGAGGTCTTTGTGAAGGGGCCCGGATCGGGGCGCGAGGCAGCGATCCGCTCGCTGCAAGCCGCCGGTTTGACGGTGACGGCGATTACCGACGTGACACCGATTCCCCACAATGGCTGCCGGCCTCCCAAACGCCGCCGCGTCTAACTTAACACTTAACTACTGCGCGGTCGCAGATGCACGCCGGCCGCGATGATGTTCGTTTGTGATGCAGTACCAGGAGGTTGACCTGACATATGGCTCGTTATCATGGACCGGTTGGAAAAGTCAGTCGGCGTTTAGGGGTGGGGATTACCGAAAAAGGTCAGCGGATATTGCAAAAACGCCCTTTTCCGCCTGGTCAACACGGCCCGAGTGCCCGTCGCCGTCAGGTGTCCGACTATGGCTTGCAACTGATGGAGAAACAGAAGGCGCGCTACATGTATGGCGTGCTGGAGCGCCAGTTTCGGCGTTTGTTTGAACATGCCTCCCGCCGCAGCGGGGTTACGGGTGAGTATTTGTTGAGCTTGCTCGAACGACGGCTGGATAATGTCGTCTATCGCCTTGGTTTGGCAACCACGCGGGCGCAGGCACGCCAGCTTGTCAACCATGGGCATATTACGGTGAATGGCCGCAAGACCAATATTCCTTCCTTTACGGTGAAGGTTGGGCATACGATTGCCGTTCGCCCGGAGAGCCGCCGACGCAACTACTTCCGCAACCTTGTGGACAGCGGTGAGTTGAATAAATATCGGACACCCGAATGGTTGCGCCTCAACCCGGCTGAACTCACGGGTGAGGTTATCGCGTTGCCACGCCGTGAGGACGCGGAACCGGGGATCAATGAGCAGTTGATCGTTGAGTTCTATAGCCGCTAAGAGCATAGTATAAGAACGCGAAGACGAGAAGGGAGGCGAGCGGAGCAGCGCACAGATGCTCACGTTCGCTTATTCTCGCGTTTTTGTGTTTCTTACGAAGGAGGCGATCGGTGCTTGATATCGCCATGCCCAAAATCGAGGTCGTCCAGGCGGCTGAAAACTATGGGCGTTTTAAGATTGAACCGCTCGATCCGGGTTATGGGCATACACTGGGGAATGCGTTGCGACGAGTGTTGCTCTCGTCTATTCCTGGATCAGCCATAACCAAGATCAAGATAGATGGTGTTTTTCACGAGTTTTCGACGATCTCCGGCGTCAAAGAGGATGTGACGGAGATTGTGTTGAATATAAAGGGCGTACGTCTGCGTTCCTATGCGGAGCGTCCCGTCAAAGTATTGTTGTCAAAACAGGCATCAGGCATTGTACGTGCCAGAGATATTGATGCGCCCAGCAATGTGGAGTTAGTCAATCCGGATCACTACATCTGTACCATTGACTCGGAACCGGCGCATCTGGAGATAGAGATGACCGTTGAACGAGGGCGGGGGTATGTGGCCGCAGATCAGCGGGATGCGCTGCCGATTGGCGAGATTCCGGTCGATGCTATTTTTACCCCGGTGCCCCGGGTGAACTATGTTGTCGAGAATACCCGTATTGGGCAGGCAACCGACTTTGACCGGTTGCTGCTGGAGGTCTGGACGGACGGCACGGTCAAGCCGGGCGATGCCCTGAGCCACGCGGCGCAGGTGCTGGTCCAGTACAGCCAGACGATTGCCGACTTTAATCGGATCGCACCGATTGAACCGGAGGTGCAGCCGGCGGGGGGTCTCTCTATTCCATCGGATGTGTACGATACGCCAATTGAAGATCTGGATCTTTCAACACGGACCTATAACTGCCTCAAGCGCGCCGATATTACCAAGGTCGGGCAGGTCTTGCAGATGGATGAGAAAGCCCTACTGTCCGTGCGCAACCTGGGGCAGAAGTCGATGGAAGAGATCCGCGATAAGTTGATCGACCGTGGATATATACCGAAGGGTGCCGACGGCAGTGTCCCGCCCATTGCGCTGAACACCGTGGTTGAGGCGGCCAAGAGTGGCAACTTACCGTCGATTGAGTGATAGACATTACCATAACCGATCTGGGGAAGGATTATGCGACATCGTAAAGCTGGAAAAAAGCTAGGTCGTTCGTACGAGCATCGCAAAGCGCTGCTGCGTAACCTGATGATCTCGCTGATTGAGCATCGGCAGATCAAGACGACCATTACCAAAGCCCGGGCGGTACAGCCCGAGATGGAACAACTGTTGACGATTGCGAAGGAAGATACACCGCATGCGCGGCGGATGGCGCTGTCGAAGCTTGCCAGCAAGAAGGCCATGCGGCAACTCTTTACGTTTGCGCCGCAAGACTATGTTGACCGGCCCAGCGGCCGCACACGCGTTACCAAGCTTGGCCCACGCCAGGGTGATGGCGCGGAGATGGCGCTGATTGAACTGCTGTAGGTGAACGCAGGATGCGCAATATCGCGCTACGGCTGGCCTATGACGGCACCGATTTTGTCGGATCGCAGTGGCAGAATACCGGCCGCTCGGTGCAGGGTGAGGTTGAGGGCACCTGGAGCCGGTTTACTCAGGAAGAACGGCGGTTTATCTTTGCCGGACGAACGGATGCGGGAGTGCATGCCCAGGCCCAGGTCGCCAATGTGCGCACCGAGACCCGGCATGACCCGGCAACAATCCGGCGCGGTGTCAATGCGCTGCTGCCGTATGACATCGCGGTCCTTGATGTCTGGGAAGCGGATTATGACTTCCACGCGCGCCACTCGGCTGTGCAGCGGGAGTACCGCTATTTGATTGCCGACGGGCCGGTGCTACTGCCGATGCTCAGGAACTATGTGCTGCATGTTGAGCAACCCCTGGATCTGGCGGCAATGGAGGCAGCGCTGGCGGTGCTACCCGGCCGGCATGATTTTGCGGCGTTTACCAGTGTGCAGGCGGCAAAGGGGCCCACGGTGCGTACCTGTCACCATGCCGGTTGTCATACGCTTGAGCTTTTTGGGCAGCCGCTGATAAGCATCGATCTGGCCGCCAATGCCTTTTTGCATCATATGGTGCGGTCTATCATTGGAACACTGCTGCTGGTCGGGCGGGGCCGGATGCGCCCCGCGCAGTTTGAACAGGTGCTTGCCGGGCGGAACCGGCGGCAAGCAGGACCGACGGCGGCAGCACACGGATTGACCTTGATGAATGTAGAATACCCGCCGGATGTTGTGCGGGCAAATGGTGAGAGCATCGCGTGAGGATAGAAGATGAAGACCTATTCGCAAAAAGCCTCCGAGATACAGCGCGACTGGTATGTTGTCGATGCGTCCGGCCAGGTGCTGGGACGGCTGGCAACCCAGATTGCTACGCTGCTACGGGGCAAACATAAGCCTACCTTTACCCCACACCTTGACGGGGGGGATTTTGTCGTTGTAACGAATGCCGAGAAGATTCGGGTAACGGGGCGTAAGGCCGAGCAGAAGGTGTATTACCGGCACACGGGATATCCGGGTGGCCTGAAGATGACCTCCTATAAGATGATGCGGGAGAAGCATCCCGACCGCATTCTGCGCCAGGCCGTCAAGGGTATGCTGCCGAAGAATCGGCTGGGACGGCGGCTGATGACCAAGTTGAAGATTTACGCCGGACCACACCATCCGCATGCAGCCCAGCAACCCCGGCCATATGTACCGCGAGCACAGGGTTAAGCGAGGGAGCCTATGACAACGATTGAGAAGCGCTATTACCAGGGCACGGGTCGCCGGAAGACGGCGGTTGCCCGTGTACGCCTATTCCCCGGTGAAGGGGAGTTTATTGTCAACGGTAAGACGACGGTAGAGTATTTCGGTCCCCGTGAACTGCTCCAGCGGGATATTCGCCGTCCGCTGGAGTTGACCGACCTGCTCAGCAGTTACAATATTCTGGTGAAGGTACACGGCGGCGGTGTTTCCAGTCAGGCCGGGGCGGTGCGGCACGGGGTTGCGCGGGCACTCCTGGATGCTGACGCCGAGTTACGCCCGACGCTGAAGAAGGCCGGGTTGCTGACCCGTGATGCGCGGGCCAAGGAGCGGAAGAAACCCGGTCTCAAGCGCGCCCGCAAGCGACCGCAGTACACCAAGCGCTAAACCTGCATGGCACAGCGCCAGCTATTCCGAATCAAGGTGACACGAAAAACGGAGGCGCACTCACAACCACGAGTGCGCCTCCGTTGCTTATTCCCTGCTGCTACATAGCACTGTTTTCACACCATCTGTTATTCCGCCGGATCGGCCCGGTCCAGGGCAAGTTTCAAGAGTGCCTGCCCCAATATTTCCGGATCATGGCGGATGGTGTCTTGCTTGTTCCAGAGCTGACGTTTCTCCTGGCGCTTCTCGGCATAATCGCGGGCGTAAGGTCGCACCCCCAGCGCGGCGATGCGCGCAATCTCCTCGTCGTCGGGTTGCAGCAGATGAATTCCCTCGGCGGCATACTCGGCCAGCACCTGCGGGTCACGCGCTGCGCTGCGGTTGATCAATGCGGCATCCAGCACATCCGGCCCCAGCAACTCCACAACCCGGCGCACATGATCAATCGTGCGATAGTTATCGGTTTGGCCGGGCTGGGTGGTTGTGTTACAGACAAAGACAACCATGGCTTTTGTCTCGCGCAGCGCTGTAATCACGCCTTTAAACAACAGCGCCGCCAGCACCGAGGTAAAGAGGCTGCCTGGCCCCAGGGTGATTATATCGGCCTGGGCAATCGCGTCCAGTACCGGCGGATAGGCGGGCGCATCCGGATCGGCCAGGAAGAGGCGGCGGATGGGCGGCTTATCCAGGTCGCGCACCTTTAGTTCGGTGGTAACGGTTGTACCGTCGGTCAGTTCGGCGCAGAGGTTGGTATTGACCACCGAAACCGGCAGTACCCGTGCCACACTCTGTACCAACGTCCCGACCACCTCAACCGCGTGGGCCAGATCGCCGGTCATCTCGGTGAGGGCGGCCAGGAGCAGGTTGCCCACGGCCATCCCGTCGAGGGTCGGGAAGGCGCTGTTGTGAAAGCGGTGCTCCAGCAACCGCGCCAGCAGGCCATCGGGGTCGCGCGCCAGGGCTGCCAGGGTGTTCCGCAGATCGCCGGGAGCGGGCATATTGGCGAGGGTACGCACAATGCCGGTGCTACGTCCGGTATCAGTGACGGCAACAACGGCGGTACGGTCGGGAAAGTAAGCCTGCGCACCGAGCAAAACCTGGCAGGCACCGCGCCCCCCGCCGATAGCGACAAGCCTTTTGGGTAGTTTTGAGTTTTGAGTTTTGAGTTTTGAGTTTTGTGCCACGTCTTCTATATTTGTCATAATTTTGCCACAGTGACAGGACTTACGCAGTTTCAAACCCGGAAAGAAAATTCGCCTCCGGCAGGGCGGAGTAGGACATTCTTTTCACAAAAATGTTGCACTTTGTGCAACATTTTTGTGAAAAGATAAAAAAGTACCATGCTGCCGCAGGCGAGTCGGCCTTTGGCCTGGTCAATGCCCGATTTGAACGCCCACCGCGTAAGTCCTGTTGGTGTTAGATATTCGGTCTATCATGGCGCAACGGGATGAATGCCGGATGGTAGTTTTGCACTGGTTATAGTTACGAAAAATTCATCACAGGAGGTAATAGTATGGGGACAGTTCATCGGCAGGTAGCATCAGCGGATGCAGCAACATGGGACTACGAGACAGTTCCCGCAATTGAGTACAAGAGCGGTACCCAGGGCGGTGCCACGTCGGGCGCGGTGAAGCGCGTGCTGGTTGGTCCGGACGAGGGTGCGAACGATTTTATTATCCGCTACTTCACCATTCCAGCGGGGGGCCACTCGGCACTGGATCAGCATCTGCATCAGCATGGCGTTGTGGTGATGCATGGCCGAGGGCGGGTGCTGCTGGGGGACCAGTGGACGGAGATTACTGTGGGCGATGCGGTGCATGTTGAGCCGAACGAGGTGCATCAGTTTGAGGCGCTGGGCGATCAGCCCCTGAGCTTTATTTGCGTCATTCCCACCTGGGCCGAACAGCCAAAGTAACCTGGCGTGAAAACGCGAAGAGAAACCGGCCAGAGGCGCAGGCATAACCAGATTCGGTTACACATTCCCGCGCCCCTGGCCGGTTCCTCACTCACCCCCAGCCGGCTCACCCTGCGCCGCTCCCATCAACGCTGCCCGTTCCTCCGGAGTAATAATTCGTAATGTTCCTTGTTCATTCATATACACAATCGCCTCACCGCGTATCATTACAAGTAGATCTACCTGTCCATCACCATTGATATCCTGGAGGGTGGGATGCGGCACCGCGTAGGGACCATCGCGCCCAACCAGGTATGGGCCTTCCAGCACCTGTACACCGGCCGCATCGCCGCCGGGAAGCACCAGGGTGCTGACCTGTCCGTCAATATTCAAAGTGATAATTTGCGTCGGCATCCCCATGGCATCTTCGGGGTGAATAATACCGCTGGTATGCGCACTGCGGGGGAAGCCGTAACGCAGATCATCAAGCCGTCGCTGGCCCCAGACCATCGCCTGCTGCAATACAACCGCGATAGCCAGAAATGCCAGCAGATATGTCACAAGCGTCAGCAGTGACGTAAATCGAATCGTGCGCCGCGCCCCGGTGGGGCGCTCGCGCTCAAACGGTCGAGAAACAACAGCCATCGTGAGCCTCCTTTCGTTGCCGGAGGCACACGGGTCACGCCAGAGAGTCCGTTCGCAGAAGTCCGGGTGGGTGGGTGAGGTTCACGTTTAGTTTATCATAATCGCCGCATTATGTAAATTAGAAAAGTGTTAGAATTTATGTTCGTATTAACTTCCCTGACATACACGACTTACGCAGTTGATATGCAAACCGGACGTTTCACCCGATGGAAGCCCGCTTCGCCGGCGGCAGCATGGTACTGGTTTATCTTTTTCACAAAAATGTTGCACAAAGTGCAACATTTTTGTGAAAAAGCATAGGATCTTCCGCCCTGCCGGAGGCGAAATGCTCTGCCAGGTCAGTGACCACGTAACTCGTGTGACATACAGGACTTACGCAGTTGATATGCAAACCGGACGTTTCACCCGATGGAAGCCCGCTTCGCCGGCGGCAGCATGGTACGTTTTTTTCTTTTTCACAAAAACATTCACGTTGTGAATGTTTTTGTGAAAAATATCGGGTTTCTTCCACCCTGCCGGAGGCGCTATCCTCCGCTAAATGTGGAATCACCTGATCCATGTCGGCACTGGTCGTTTCGCGGGTTTCGCTCATGTCGTGTTGTTCGTGGTCCAAACTCCCACCGCGTAACTCCTGTAACATACAGGACTTACGCGGTGGGGGTCTGCAAATCAGACATGTGCTCCCACAACGGCAGTCTTCGCCTGCGGCAGCATGGTACTTTTTTATCTTTTTCACGAACATGTGGCTCTGTGAGCCACATGTTCGTGAAAAAGGA
>DAOTUI010000272.1:0-21769 GCA_034437035.1 Chloroflexaceae bacterium | reverse complement strand
TTCAAGGAATTTTTGCACAATGTGCAAAAATTCCTTGAAAAAGATAAAAAGCGTACCATGCTGCCGCAGGCGAAGATGGCCTTTGGGGAAGTACATGTCTGATTTGTACGCCCACCGCGTAAGTCCTGTTAGTTACAGGACTTACGTGGTAGACTCCAAACCAGGCGTTTGTTTCGATGAACGGCCCGATTCGCCTGCGGCAGCGTGGTATTGTTTTATCTTGTTCCCAAACATTCGCACGTTGTGCGAATGTTTGGGAACAAGCATCGGTATCTTCCGCCCTGCCGGAGGCGATATTTCCCACCAAACGCAGGATCACCTGATGTATGGCAGCATTGGTCGTTTCGCGGTGTTCGCGCATGTCGTGGTGTTCGTGGTCCACCCCCGCACCGCGTAACGCGTGTTAGTTACAGGACTTACGCGGTGGACCTTCAAACCGGACGTTTCATCCGATGAAAGCCTGATTCGCCTGCGGCAGCGTGGTACTTTCTGTTTCTTTTTCACGAAACATTGGCTCGGAGAGCCAATGTTTCGTGAAAAAGATCTGGTGACTTCCGCCCTGCCCGACGCGAATCGGGCCGGTTGTCCAGGCAGATGCCTGGTTTGGAACCGACCGCGTAACGCGTGTTAGTTATATAGTGCAGACTACACTGTTGGGAGGTATGTTATGGACATGACGCTGCTGATCATTGCCGGCGGTTTGCTTATTGCCGTCGTTGTCGTCGGAGTGCTGCTGTTCCGCCGGAGTTGGGGCAATTTCCCCGGCGAGTCCGTTGTGTTGCCCGGTCAGCCACCATCCGGCATGTCAGAGATGGAAGCGGAGGTGCGGCAATTGCTCCAGCAGGGCCAGAAGATCCAGGCGATTAAACTGGTACGCGAACGCAGCGAGATTGGCCTGAAGGCGGCGAAAGCGTATGTTGATGGACTGGAACGGGGAGAAGCGCTACCGCCGCCACCTTCACGCCCGGTGACACTGGACGATGTGCCGCCGGATCTGGTTGCGGAAGTCGGCACGCTCCTCGACCGGGGGCAGAAGATCGAGGCGATCAAACAGGTGCGAGAGCATACCGGGATGGGCCTGAAGGAGGCGAAGGATTGGGTTGATCGGTTGGAGGCCAAGGTGCAATGAAGATGTAGCCCACCGCTGCCGGCCGGGTGTTGCCGTTGAGCAGAGGATATGTACCGGGGCCGGGCATCCGCCGCTCAACATAATCGTACAGAACAGGATATCATGGACGCATTACCAGAAGGGTACCCGCCGGCGCAGACTGCATAACGCGTGCTATGTAATGTCCACCATCAATCCAGCGGGATAAAGATCGAGCGGCGCACCTGCTGATTGACCGTGCGGCTGCGGTGTCCGCGTCCGGTGGTATCCTCGGCCAGGAGGATGTCGCCCGGCCCAAACCGGCGCGTTGTGCCGGCGCCAACCTCGATCTCCACCGTGCCCTCCAGCATGACAATAAACTGTCGCCGGGGCGCGTTATGCCAGTCGTAGTCATAATCCGCACCGGTCTCCCGCAGGATCACCCCCGTTGCCGGGATCAACGTGGAGAGCCGGCCAATCTGCCCCTGGTCCGTCAACGGGATGTCGATATCTTCAAAGTGGGATTCGCCATCTGCACCAGTGTAGAGTCGCGTAATCTTCACTACTGTTGCCTCCGCGTCAGACGGCGTCGGGTCAGGCGCCACTTCCAGTGCCCGCGCTCCTGCGGGTTTTTCTGCGTGTCCTGGGCTTTCAGATGTGCCATAACGACGGTGGCAAAGGGATTGGTGTCGGCCTCCAGTTCGGCCCAACGTTCGCGGTAGTCCGCCGGCTTCTCAATGGGGAAGCTGAAGCGCAGTTCGGTGCCCCAGCGCCCATAGCGAAACTGCCGGGGCCGCCGGCGGGTGCGGGTGTCCGTCAGGATCGCCAGGCTGTTGATTTCCCGCCCGGAGTAGTGGTACAGCCGCGAGTTATAGAGATACATCCGCTCGGCGAAGACAATTTCGGGATCACCCTGGACTTCAATATGGATCAACACCCAGGACTCGCGGCCGTCCCGTAGCCAGACCTGCACCAGCTTATCGACCAGCCGCCACCCCATGGCAGCATCCGGTACCACCCGTTGCAGCTCTTTGTCCAGAAAGACATAGCCGCGCGACCAGTCGATCTCGGCATAGGCTTCCGGCAGGAAGAAGGCGATACCGTCGGCGAAGTAGACTTCGATGGCCTCTTTCCAGGGACTATCGTAGTCGCTCTGCTCGTCATTGTGCTGTTCGTCACTCATAGTCGCTCCGTTCGTCAGCGTTGCGCGGTCAACGGTCAACGGCCCCGGTCACAGTCTGCGCGCCAATGTCACGATACCCAGATTATACTCCGTTGCTTGAGCAGTGGACGCGCAGAAGCGCGTCCCTACCGGGCAATCCTCCGCCTGAGCGTCGGTATCCAAACCGGCTGATGAACTTTGAATTTTTAATCCGGATATCAATCTTCAGGAGTCCCGGCTTCAGCCGGCTCCGGCGTTCCCGGCAGTATGCCACTGCCCCGGCAGGCATTCCACCGGCTAAAGCCGGGACTCCAGTGCGTTACATAGCTGAGTTACTTTCTCAACGTTCCTCAGCCGGCTCCATAGACATCATTGATCGGGAGGCCCGGCTTCAGCCGGCTCCGGCATTCCCGGCAGTATGCCACTGCCCCGGCAGGCATTTCACCGGCTAGAGCCGGGACTCCAGTGCGTTACATAATTGTACCGCATTGTCGCAGCAACACGCGACCTCTGCCGTCCGCCGTCCGCCGTCCGCCGTCTGCCCACTGCCCACTGCCCAAATGTTACATTCTCATCAAGCATGCGCTTGCGAATACTGGTATAATAAGATGCGCCATATGATTTTGTGAATGAAATGCATGCCCGCCAGACTTTGCCGCAACGCCGGACTGGAGTCGGACACGGGGTGGAATCCGTTTGAAGCCTCGCGCTACCAGATCATATCCAATAGATGTCAGGTTTTATCAGAAGATGTAGAGGTAGAAGCAGTGTTAACAGGAAGCACTATTCTCGTCGCCGACGACGAGCCCGATATTCGTGAGTTATTCCAGGATCTGCTTGAGCCGAGTGGAGCCCAGGTGCGCCTGGCGAACTCTGGGGCGGAAGCGCTGGAGGTGCTGAAAGCAAATAGTATCGACCTGGCGATCCTGGATGTACGTATGCCTGATCCCGATGGGCTGACGTTGCTGAAGCAACTGCGGGAGCAGGGCAATGATCTGCCGGTGATTATCGTGACGGCGCAGGAGTCCTCGACGATTACAATCGAGGCGATGCAGCATGGCGCGTATGACTATATCGCCAAGCCGTTCGATCCCGAGTCGATGCTGACGATGGTGGAGCGCGCACTGGAGTATCGGCGACGCACGCAGCAGGCTCACACCGTTGATACCAAACGCCAGAGCAAAGATCCCCGCGATGTTCTGATTGGGCGGAGTGGGCCGATGCAGGAGGTCTACAAGCTGATCGGGCGGGTTGCCAACAGTGATGTCACCGTCTTGATCACCGGCGAGTCGGGCACCGGGAAGGAGCGGGTGGCCCAGGCGATCCATCAGACCTCGAACCGCCGCGATAAGCCATTTGTCACGGTGAACTGTGCCGCGCTGCCGGAGACGCTGCTCGAGAGCGAGTTGTTCGGCCACGAGAAGGGCGCGTTTACCGGCGCAATGGCGCAGCGCAAGGGTCGCTTTGAGCAGGCCGCTAAAGGAACAATCTTTTTGGATGAGGTGGGCGAGATGAGCCCGGCCACCCAGAAGAAGCTGCTGCGCGTTTTGCAAGAGCGCTCGTTTGAACGGGTCGGCGGCAATGTGACGATCAAATCGACGGCGCGGGTTATCGCCGCAACCAACCGCGATCTGCAGCAGGATGTGGTTGATAGCCACTTCCGCGAGGATCTCTACTATCGCCTGAATGTGATCAATATTCATATGCCGCCGTTGCGAGAGCGCAAAGACGATATTCCCTTGCTGGTCGAGTATTTTCTGTCGCGCCAGCCGAAACGCTCCGACGGCTCGCCGCCGCGCCTGACCCATGAAACGCTGGAGTGGCTGCACACCTACGAGTGGCCCGGAAATGTACGCCAACTGGAAAATGCGATTGAGCGCGCGATTGTCCTGGCGCAGGGTCAACTGATCGAACCGGAGCAGTTGCTTATGCCCGGCGATGAGATCCAGCACGAGGATCAGGACTATCTGTTGCTGTCCGCCCTGACCGGTCTGCTCAAGCGGGGGGAAGGGCTTGACACAATCCTGCACCGCGTGCGCTCGCAACTGGTGAGCCTGGCATTGCAGCAGAAGGAGGGCGACCGCACCGCCGCCGCACAGATGCTTGGTATTTCTGAACAAGAACTTGATTGAGGACACAACTATGCTTGACATGTCAATGTCTGCCGGGATGTCCCAGAATATGGACATGCGGGTGACTCCCGCGCTTCTGAATCTGGCCCATTTGCTGACGCTGCCGACCATGGCGCTTCATCAGATGGTGGAGCAGGAGTTGACCGAGAATCCTGCCCTGGAGGAGATCGAAATTGAGGAGATGCCCGGCGAGCAGGAGCAAGATTCCTTTGACTCCGATTTCCAGTTTGATGACAACTATGATTATCCGCCGCGCGAAGGGGTCGCCGGTCGCGCCGAGGATGAGGTTGATGCGCTGCTGTTTGTGGCCGCCCCACGCAGCCTGTCCGAGGGTCTGCTCGAAGATCTGTATGCCTCCCTCCCCGAGAGCGAGCATCCGATTGCCCAGGCGCTGATCGGCAGTATGGATGATCAGGGCTTCCTGCCCGATGAGCCGGAGGATATCGCCGGGACAATTGGTGTCAGCCTGGAGCGGTTCAATGCCGTGTTGCAACGCCTGCGTGAACTGGGGCCCACCGGCATTGCCACCCGCGATACGCGCGAGTGCATGCTGGCGCAACTGCTGGCTCTGGAAGCGCAGGGGACCACCTGTCCCCATGCCTATACCATTGTTGACGAGTACATGGAAGATCTGGGCGCGCATCGCTACACCCGCATTGCCCGCCAGTTTCAGATCACTACGGATGATGTCCGGACGGTACGCGAGTTTATTCAGCATAACCTCTGGCCCTACCCGGCGCAGGCGGCGCTCGCCAGCGGCTCGGAGCCGAACCGGGTGCGCTACCGGCGGCCCGACCTCTCAATTACCGAGGTAGATGGAAAATTTGTTGTGGAAGTGCTCAACTCCCCCCGCCGGATGCTGCGGCTCAACCCGCTCTACCAACAACTGGCGCGCCAGGCGGCCGCACTCGAAGAGGGTGAACGCGAGCATGTGCAGGAGTTTGTGGCCCGCGCCCGCACATTTCTGGCAAATCTGCGGCAGCGCGAGTCGACTCTGCAGCGCATCGGCGAGGCAATTGTGGCGCGGCAGGAGGAGTTTCTGCACTATGGCGTACGCCATCTGGCCCCAATGACCCGCACCGAGATTGCTGCCGAGTTGGGGTTGCACGAGTCGACCGTCAGCCGGGCAACCTCGGAGAAGGCGGCGCTCCTGCCCGATTTGAAGCTGCTACCCCTGAGCGAGTTCTTTATAGCCGCGCGTGGCGTGCAGGATGTTCTGCGCGAGTTGATCGAGAATGAGCGTGAGCCGTTGAGTGACGCGGAACTGGCGCGGCTCCTGGGAGAGCAGGGCTACTCGATTGCCCGCCGCACCGTTGCCAAGTACCGCGAGCAGATGCAGATCCCGCCGTCAAATCTACGGTAGCCGGTAGCACATAATGCGTGTATAATAACAGTCCGCTGTAGTGATGGAGAATACGTATTCTCATTTGTAGAGACTGTTGAGGTTGTGTGCATGACGGGCAAGCGACGTGTGACGGTTGTCAATGACTATCCTGAGTTTCTGGAGATGATGGCTGATTTCTTAACTGAAGAGGGGTATGAGGTAACAACAATTCCGAAGCATCAGGGGGCATTTCATCAGATTAAGCAGAGTCAACCTGATCTCATCATCTGCGATATTGTCTTTGATAATGAACCACACGGCTTTGGGCTGATTGACATGCTCTATCTGACCCCCGAAACCCGCAAGATCCCGTTGATCGTCTGCACGGCGGCGAGCCGCCGCGTCAAAGAGATGCAGTCATCGCTGGCCGCCCGGGGCATTCGCTGGATAGAAAAGCCGTTTGCGATTGAGCGGCTGCTGGAATTGCTCGTAGAGATACTTTCGCCACAGCAAGGCGTATCCCCGACATCGGACGAGCCGCAGGCATCACCCGAGTAACCCTCGAACGGGACGGCACCTGCGTCTCGCTGCTGCAACCTCGGTTTCCACTGCTACCCCCCAGTGAGTTATCGGCGGCGCATCCCTGGCATAGATTATGCGACATAGAGAACAGGAGAGCGGTGTACCCTGTGCAAAGCTCGGTTGTTTTCGTAATAGTAATAGCCAGGAGGATTTGTATGTCCCAGCGAACACGTATTACTCTGGTCAATGATACACCCGAATATTTACAATTGATCGTCGATTATCTCAGCGCTGAGGGATATGAGATCTTGACCATTCCTAATCATCAGCACGTATTTGAACAACTTCAGGAGAGCAACCCCGATATTATCATCTGCGATGTCACCTTTGATAATGAAGCGCACGGATTTTCCCTGATCGATATGCTCTATCTTGAGCCAAAGACCCGCGATATCCCGTTTATCCTGTGCGCCCCCGCCACCCAGCGCATGCAGGAGGTTAGCCCCTCACTGGCAGCGAAGGGGATCTCCTGGCTGGAGAAGCCCTTCGAGATCGAGAGCCTGATCAGCCTGCTCAAGCGGATCGAACAGACCGATCGGAATGTGTAAGTAGACTGCCCGCCGCACTACTCTCCCACCGCTTCAACCTGCACCTCCAGCGCGGTGAGTTGAGCCGGCCCAAACTGGGTTGCCAGGGCCACATCGGCCGCATCCCGCCCATAGGCGATGGCAATCCGTCCGCCACGGGGTTCCGCCTGGGTGGGATCAAACGTGTACCAGCGCCCACCGACAAACGCCTCAAACCAGGCATGCTGATCCATGGGATCGAGCCGGTACAGGTAGCCTACCACCATCCGCGCCGGAATGTTCAGACTGCGGCAGAGGGCTATCCCCAGGTGCGCAAAGTCACGACAGACACCCACGCGTTGCGCGAACGTATCTACCGCCGAGGTTGATGCACTACTGGTGCCATACTGGTAGGTGATCTCCCAGTGGATCCAGTCACTAATTGCCGCAACTTGATCATAGCCGGGCTGGGCATCGGCAACAATCGTGTGCGCCTGTTCGCCAAGTTGGTCCGACTGGCAGTAGCGGCTGGGCAGCAGAAAGGGCAGCGTCTGCTCCGGCAGATCCTGGGCCGGGGTAAACGGTACGCCGGGATGTACATCAATTGAGTCTGCCGTTCTGACCTGCGCGCTGGTGTGAATGACAAAGCGACCGGCCGGCGCAACCAGCCGCTGGCACAAATTCCCAAAACTGTCGGTATACTCTGTAACACGCGTCGCCGGGTTCAGCCGGTACTCCTCGTGCGCCACCCACTGCGCGGCGCCGCTACGGGGCCGCAGCATCAGGATCAGCGGTGTTGGCGCATCGCCCTTAAACGTGATTTCACAAACAGCATTCAGAAGCATTTTTTATCCTTTATGAAGAACAAAGAGCAAAAGGCAAAGAACAAAAGGCAAAGAACACAAACAGGACTTACGCAGTTCTCCATCTGGAGATGTATTTCGCCTCCGGCAGGGCGAAACAGACCATCTTTTTCCCGAAATTTTTGCATAACATGCAAAAATTTCGGGAAAAAGATACTAACGTCCCTTGCTGCCGCAGGCGAATCGGGCTTCCATCGGGTGAAACGCCCGGTTTGCCCGTCCACCGCGTACGTCCTGACAAAATCAAGTTAGCCTCTAACCGTTAACCCCTAACCCCACTACTTTTCAAATACGGCCGGATTAGCTCGCGCGAAGCCGCAAAGCCGCAAAATTTATACGGTTCCCGGCGCTCTTTGCGCCTGTGCGCGAGCTTCTTTGAACGGTATTGCCCCTAACCCCAATACCGTTCAAAGAAGATGCGGAAGATAAAAATGTACCATGCTGCCGCAGGCGAGTCTGACTCACATCTGGTCAAACGTCTGGTTTGATCGCCTACCGCGTCGGTCCGGTTATTTGAAAAGTATTGCCCCTAACCCCTAACCGTTAACCCCTAACCGTTAACCCCTAACCGTTAACCCCTAACCGTTAACCCCTAACCGTTAACCCCTGTTAGCAAGATCACTGCCAGGAGCAGGGCCAGCATGCCGGCCCAGATCACTACCGCGATCCGCGTGGCCTTACCGGCGTTCTCGCTCTCCCACCAACTGCGCGGGCGGATCTTTTGTGCCAGAAAGGTGCCAATCCCGGCCAGGTTGATGCAGGCGATGTTGCAAAAAAAGAGTGCCAGGGCATTGACACCCAGCCCGCTGTAACCGGCACCAACCAGCAACCCGCTGACAACCAGGGGCGGCAGGAGCGCCACCGCCACCATCACGCCGATAACGGCGGCGGAAATGCCGGAGGTAAAGGCCAGGGCACCCGCGCTGCCGGCGGCCAGCGCCAGCAGAATATCGGCCAGGTTGAGGCGGGTACGCGCGGCGATCTCGGGCACGGTGGGATCAACCGCCAGCAGCAGACCAATCAGCAGCGCCAGCCCCCAGGCGGTGAGGATGCCGGCCAGGAGCGTTTTGACGCTCCGCCCGACCAGGGCGAGATCGCCCAGCGTGGAGGCCAGCGCCAGCGCGACATTCGGGCCGAGCAGCGGCGCAATCACCATCGCCCCGATGATTACGGCCACATCGCCGCGCAGCAAACCCACCGCCGCAACTATCGTCGAGAGCACCACCGTGATCAGGTAGACCGGCGAGATATCCGCGCCCTGCGCAATATCCTGGTAGAGTTCTTCGCGGCTGATCCGATTCGACAGTGTATCCTGCTGTTTTTCGGACGACTCCGCCGCTTCCGCTTCCGACTCCTGCTCTTCCTCCTCCGCTTTGCGGGGCTGCGGCAGCGTTGCCTCAACCGAGAAGAGCAGCAACCGGAACTCGGGATGCATCCCAAAGTGGTCATTCAGGGTATCCGAAAGGTGCTCGGTCTGCCCGGTGGGGATCAGAATACGCGCAATGGCCTGGTTATCGCCATGGGGCAGTGTCCAGACGCCGATAAACTTATGATCCTCCAGCAATATCTGGAGGCGGCTGACCGTTACGGCGGGAATGATTACTTCAATCAGACGGAGCGACATGGAACTTCTTCCTTCACAAGCAGGCGGATGGCTTTGCCGGAATGCGCGCAGTATACCACAGGCCCACGGAGCGCCGGCAGGTGCAACCCGGCCCACAAGTTATGCTACACTACAACCGTGCAATCATTTTCGTGATAAAAACATTACCCCTGACATACGACAGGGTTCGCATCAGCGTTACCGTCCGGGCCGGCACATCGGTTGTGCATGCGCTTGCCCGGCAATCTGTACCCTTTTCTAATAGCAAGAACGAACAAACAGAGAACAAAGAACAAATATAGTCTCCGATTGGAAATGCGATAGACCGATTTTGTTCTCTGTTCCTTTGTTCTCTGTTCTCTACAAGGAGGAATATTTGTGAGTTGGAAAATGCCAATCGGCGCTACCTACACGGGTAGCGGCACCCACTTTCGCGTCTGGGCGGCGAATGCCCGGCAGATGGCGGTGCAGATCTACGCGGGAGAGCATACGGAGCAGGTAGTTGCAACCCATGCACTTGAGCCGGAGGGAGAGGGCTACTTTGCCGGGGAGATTCCCGGCGTCGAACCGGGCACCCGCTACATGTACCGGATCGACGGCGGTGATGCGCGCCCTGACCCGGCCGCCCGTTTTCAGCCGCTGGGAGTGCATCGACCCTCCGAGGTGGTTGATCCAACTGCCTTTCGCTGGAACGACACGGGCTGGCAGGGGCGTCCCCTGGAAGAGTTGGTTATCTACGAGTTACATGTCGGCACCTTCACGCCGGAGGGCACCTTCGACGCTGCTATCAACCGACTGGACGAGCTATGCGACCTGGGGGTCACGGCGATTGAGTTGATGCCGGTGGCGGCTTTTCCGGGGATGCGCAACTGGGGCTATGACGGCGTAGATCTGTTTGCGCCCGCGCGCGCCTACGGCGGCCCAGAGGCGCTGCGCCGCCTGGTTGATGCCGCCCACGCGAAGGGTCTGGCCGTGATCATGGATGTGGTCTATAACCATTTTGGCCCCGACGGGAACTACCTGCGCCAGTTTAGCACCAGCTACTTCACCGATCATCACAAGACACCCTGGGGTGATGCACTCAACTTTGATACCGCGGGCAGCGCTCAGGTACGCGCATTTTTTATCGCCAACGCCTGCTACTGGGCCCACGAGTACCATATTGACGGCCTGCGGCTGGATGCTACCCACGCCATTCAGGACGATAGCACGCCGCACATCCTGGCGGAACTGGCCCTCCGCGTGCGCGCGTCGCTGCCCGCCGAACGCCACTTCGTTATCATTGCGGAGAACGAGCGCAATGATCCCCGGCTGATCTCGCCGCCGGAAGCGGGCGGGTATGGGCTCGATGCGGTCTGGGCCGACGATTTTCACCACCAGGTGCGGGTTGCGCTAACGCTGGAGAGCGAAGGCTACTACATGGACTACACCGGAGCGGCAGACGATCTGGTGCTGACACTACGGCAGGGCTGGTTCTACACCGGGCAGATGTCGCAGTTCCTGGGGGAGGTCCGGGGCGCGCCGCCGGGCGATCTGCCGCCACCGCGCTTTGTGCTCTGTATCCAGAACCATGACCAGGTCGGCAACCGCGCCATGGGCGACCGGCTGCACCACGCCGTCAATCTGGCGGACTACCGGGCGGCGGCGGCGCTGCTGCTGCTCAACCCCTACACGCCGCTGCTCTGGATGGGCCAGGAGTGGGCCGCCTCAACGCCATTTCTCTACTTCACCGATCACAACCCCGAACTGGGGAAGCTGGTCACTGAGGGTCGCCGCCGGGAGTTTGCCGGCTTTTCCGCCTTCAGCGGGCAGGAAGTCCCTGACCCGCAGGCCGAGGAGACCTTCCTGCGTTCGAAGCTGCGCTGGGAGGAGCGGAGCGCGCAGCCCCACGCGGGGGTGCTGGCGCTCTACCGGGATCTGCTGGCGCTACGGCGCACCCGGCCGGCCCTGCGCAGCTATGCCCGCGAAACATTTGCAGTTACGGCGTTGAGTCCGCATGCCGTCGCGCTAAGCCGCCTCGGCACGGGCGCGGACGATACACTGCTTGTGATCATTAATCTGCGCGAGGCGCTGGAACTGGACCTGACGGCGCAGGCCGCAACCATTCCGCCGCAGGGCCATGGCTGGAGCCTGCTGCTTGACAGCGAGGATACGCGCTACGGTGGGAGTGGGAGCACCGAACTGCTGGGCGGCTCGTCTGGGCAGGCACGGCTACTGCTCGATGGACCACGCGCGGTGGTGCTGGGGGCGTCGGCAGTCAGCACAGATTAATTTGATGGCACCGCAGCGGACGAGAGACATGCAGGCCGCCGGGAACTACCTGTTCCCGACGGCCTTTGTGAGCCGGCACAGGTGTTTGCGTTTTACGGAAATAGCCCGTAAAGCCCAGGAGCTTTAGCCCTGGGATATAAGGGCTTCACCTGCTTTAGCGGCTTTAGCTTCTTGACAAACATATGTGCGTATAGTATACTGTCTGTGCGTATCTACCACAGGCGGTATATGGAAATCAAGCAGCCGAACAAGTCCTACCATACCGATCACAGCATCGTCTTTAGCTGCCAGTACCATGTCATCTTCTGTCCTAAGTATCGCCGCAAGGTACTGAACGAGCCTCTCGCGGCCCGGTTGAAGGAACTGGTGCTTGCAAAGCAAGCCGAGTACGGCTACACCGTCATTGAAATGGAGGTGCTGCCCGATCATGTCCACCTCCTCTTGGACGCCGACCCTCGGAAGGGCATTCTTGGGATCGTGGCGAAGATCAAGGGCTATACCTCTCACGAACTCCGCAACGAGTTCCCCTGGCTCAAGAAACGCTTGCCGACGCTCTGGACACGCAGCAAGTTCATCTCGACCGTCGGAGCCGTCACCTTAGATGTGGTCAAGCAGTACATTGAAGACCAGAAAAACGTATGACGCGCACGATCCAGACAACCTATCGGTATCGGCTCGACCCAACTGTCGCGCAAGAAACCCAACTCAATCAGTTTGCGGGCGCACGTCGGTTTGTCTGGAATTGGGCACTGAACCGCAAGCGCGAACACTGCCGGCAAACCGGCAAGACGCTTTCGTTCGCGGCGCTGTGTCGTGACCTCACCCGCCTGAAACAGCAGCCAGAAACGGCCTGGTTGCGCGAGATGGATAGTCAATTGTTGCAGCAGGCGTTGCGTGATCTGGAGCGCGCGTACCAGCATTTCTTTCGCCGAGTACGCAACGGCGAGCAGAAAAAGGGCGTTCCGAAGTTCAAGTCGCGCAAAACCGATACACCGCGCTTTCGTATCCCGCAACGAGTCACGCTTGCCGGGTCGTTCGTGTCGGTGCCCAAGATTGGCCTGGTCAAGCTCGTGTTGCACCAACCGTTGGAAGGGGTCACGAAGGGCGTGACGTTCAAGCGGGAAGCCTGCGGTCATTGGTACGTCAGCCTGGTGGTTGCGCAGCAGCTTGCACCAAAGGTTGATCGGCCCGTACAAACCCATGTCGGTATTGACGTGGGCTTGAAAACGCTGGCCGTGCTTTCGACGGGCGAAGCCATCACCAACCCGCGCTGGTATCGCACCCAATCGCGCAAGCTTAGGCGCGCACAAAAGGCACTCAACCGCAAGGTCAAAGGCAGCCGCAACCGTGGGAAGGCGCGGATCGGGGTGGCACGGCTGCACCAGAAAACCCGCAATCAGCGGAACGACTTCTTGCACAAGCTGAGTACCGATCTGATTCAGCACAACGACCTCATATCGATTGAAGATTTGAACGTTCGTGGGCTTGCGAAAACCAAGCTGTCCAAGAGCGTGCTTGATGCCGGATGGGGCATGTTTCGCTCCATGCTGGAATACAAGGTAGAGCGGGCGGATACACACCTTGTCATCATTGGTCGGTTCTTCCCATCGTCTAAAACCTGCGGCGCGTGTGGCCTCATCAACGCTGATCTCACGCTCGCGGATCGTGACTGGACATGTTCCTGTGGCGTCCAACACGACCGTGATCTGAACGCCGCCCGCAACATCGACCGGGAAGGTATCCGCCTGTTTGATCTGCGTGTCGCGGCAGGATGTGCCGAGACACAAAACGCCTGTGGAGATGTGGTAAGCCCAATCGGAACGGTTGGCACATGTTGATGAAGCAGGAAGCCCAAGCCTTTAGGCTTGGGTACATCACGTCAACCATCCCGCCGTGCGGCTTTCTCCTTTTTTTGGTCATTGCGCTGCACTTCCACATCGTGGCTGATCGAGCCGACATTTACCGCATCAGGCGACTCATCCAGGTTGATTTCGCCGGGCTCCTGACCCTGGCGTGTCGCGTGACCATACTTGACCAGCGCCACAAACACCAGTCCGCCGATGGCATTACCCAGCGTGGCCCAGAGGATAAAGTGCCCATAGTCTCCCAGGGTGATGCTCTGACCGGCAAAAATCCCCGCCAGCACCTCAACCGTCCCGACAATCGAGTGGTGCAGGCCCGCCAGCCCGATTGAAGTTGTCACCAGCCAGACAAGCAAGATCTGGCTGATCGTGTCGCGGCTGGCGGTCACTAACCAGGAGAGCAACCCCATCAGCCAGCCGGCGAGGATGCCGCTGGTCAGGATTACCCACCAGCTATGCTCAACCATTTTGCGGGCAATATCGCCAAACGCGGCCGGCTCGACGACGCCGAGGGCCGGGCCGATCTGCGTAACCAGCAGGGCAAAGATGGCCGCACCGATCAGGTTGGAACCATAGATTAGCCCCCACAACCGGGCCAGCGCGCCAATCGAAGCCCGCTGGTTCAGGACAGGCAAAAATGCCAGGGTGGTATGCTCGGTAAACAACTCCGAGCGCCCCAGGATCACAAAAATAAAGCCGACGGAGTACATATTGGCAACCAGGATCTCAACCACGGGTGCCGGAAGCGTGCCACCAACCAACGTTAACATTACGGCCATCAGTAGCACGCTAAAGCCGACATCCAGCCCGGCTGAGAGCCCGGAGATGAACAAACCACCGGATGGGCGCGCAAGCTGGCTGAGTTCCTCTTTTACCTGTTGTTCCAGGATCTCGCGATAGGATTTCTTAGGATCCTGATGGCTGGTTCGTTGTGCAAACATAAGGTTTATTCCTTTGACAAGGGTACAGGTTACATCTTCTTCTGTGCTGGTGCGGTCATGTCAGGCATGAAAAAAGGCGACCTGCCGGTCTACCTTTTCACACGTTCCTGCATATACCCGCCGCACCCGAAAGGGATTTTGCTGCTGTCCGTTGCAATATGTATGCCAGGGGCAATCGGTTTATGCATTTTGAGGAATTAATCCCGATATGGACCACACGCGAATCCCGGCTTATGAACGTTAAGATTTTCATCCGGACATCGTAGATCGGGAGTCCCGGCTTCAGCCGGATCAGGCGTTCCCGGCAGTAGGCCGCGTTCCCGGCATGCATCCCACCGGCTCAAGCCGGGACTCCCGGATAGCATATCCAGATTATATTCTCAACGTTCATCAACTGGTTTGGATGCCGTCGCTCAGGTACAGGAGTTACGCGGTCGTTGATCTGGCAGTCGTCTGCCTGGACAAACGGCCCGATTCGCCTCCGGCAGGGCGGAAGATTCCATGCTTTTCCACAAAAATGTTGCACTTTGTGCAACATTTTTGTGGAAAAGAAAAAAAGTGTACCATGCTGCCGCAGGCGATTCTGCCGTTCACCGGCTGAACTGTTCCGTTTGGACATGTACCGCGTAACTCCTGTCAGGCACAGGAGTTACGCGGTCGTTCATCTGGCGGCTGGGATGCGCCTCCGGCAGGGCGGAAGACACCAGATACGTACCATGCTGCCGCAGGCGAAGCTGACTTCCATCTGGTGAAACACCCGGTTTGCATGCTCACCGCGTAACTTCTGTCAGGTAGCGCATGTTGTGGTAGGAATATACTGCTGCGCGTCCACATAAGCCAGGACTCCTGGTGATCGCTGTCCGGATGTAACGTGCAAATGCAGCTCACATCTCCGGTACGAACACCGGCTGCCCATAGCGCGCGCGACCAAACTCGGCAATCCGCGCCTGCGTCTCGGCACTGGTTAACCAGGCGGTGAATGTTTCCGCCAGGGCCAGGCGGGCGTCGGGGTGGCGTTCGAGGTTAATCGGAATGACGCCATACTGCACGCGCAGTGTCGGGTCCGGGTTGGCACTGATGTTTTCGCCACCCACCAGGATCGTCAGGTTGGGCAACGCGTCCTGCTGGGCCAGGTAGCCGGCGCGCCCGGTCAAGGTATAGGCCGACTGCGTAACGGCTGCCGGCAGCAGCGCGCCCGGCTCCCCATCCGCCACACGATACCAGACCATCTCCGGCGTGGGGGTGATGCGCACCTGCTCCCAGAGCGCCTGAACGCGCTGCTGCAGGAAACTGCCCTCACCCGGCGCAAGAAACGGCGAGCGGGTATCGGCGATAGCTTTGCAGGCTTCAGCGGCGCTGGGCATCCCACGAATACCGGCCGGATCGCCGGCCGGCCCGACCAGCACCAGATCGCCTGACAGCACCGGCTGCCAGGTGAGCCCATGGCCCGCCTGCACAAACCCGTCTACGCGCGCATCGGCGGGCAGCAGCAGCAGGTCGGCGGCGCTGTTCTCCCCCAGCACCAGCGCCTCGCTCAGGCTGACGGCCGTTATCTCCACCTGGACCGGGTGCTGCTCCTCAAAGGCAGATAGCAGTTCTGCCGGCAGGCCGCTCGCGGCAATGCCGGGCAGTGTGATCAGCCGGAGCCGCTGCCGTTCTGCCGGGGCTGTCGTGGTGGGGGGCATTCCGGTGGGCGCGCTGTTGCCACAGGCAGCCGGCAGGAGCAGCAAGAGGAGCAGCGCAACGTAAGATTTCATTACCATGCCAGGGAACCTCAACTTTTTGATTACAGGCATTGTACCGCAAATTGTCCGCACAAATTGGCGCATCAGACCGAGAGTTGTTATACTCTACAGGAGAACCAAGAACAAACAACCAAAAACGAAGAGCAAAGAGCAGAGAACTGAGAACCGGGTGGGTAATGAGTAGTGATCAGTGATCAGCCATCAGCACTCAGTACCCTCACTGAGCACGCAAGACTCAAAATTCAGAACGGACTACGGACTACGGACTACGGACTAAACATATGATCGCTTCGCTCCGTGGCATTCTACGCGCTATCGGCACCGATCACATGGTGGTCGAAACCGGCGGGGTAGGCTTCCTCATCTATGTACCCCGTCCTGTGCTGGAAAAGCTGGGCAGTATCGGCGACGAGGTCTACCTGCAGACCTTCATGGTGGTGCGCGAGGATGCGCTGCTGCTCTATGGCTTTGCCACAATGGAGCAGCGTTCGCTGTTTGAGACAATCCTGAGTGTGTCGGGGGTGGGGCCGCGGCTGGCCCTCGGTATGCTCTCCGGCGCAACCCCCGACGAACTGCGCATCGCGGTGGCACAGAAAGATATCACCCGCCTGTCACGCATCCCCGGCATCGGCAAAAAGACGGCTGAGCGGTTGGTGCTCGAGCTGACCGGCAAACTCGACTTGAAGGGCCTGCCCGCCGCGCAACCGGAAGCGCCCCCGGCAGTGTCGGCGGTCAATAATGAACTGGCGGATCTGCTGGTCAGCCTGGGCTACAGCAGCGCTGAAGCCGGTGCTGCCATTGCCGCCCTGCCCCCCGATGCCCCCGGCGATCTGGAAGAGCGCCTGCGTCTCGCGTTGCGCTATTTTGGCAGCGCTTGATCGGGCTTCTCAGTTCTCGGTTCCCAGTTCTCAGTTCTCGGTTCTCAATCCTTGACTCCCCCCACTCCCCGAAGTATGATCAAGGAGAGCAAACCGAAACAAAGCAACGTTGTCCTTCGTCCTTCGTCCTTCGTCTCATAACCTGAACGAAAAGCAGAACCAGCATGAGCTATGTTGAGACGCGCCATGGCGCGATGTTTTATATGACCGTCGGCAGTGGGCGACCACTGCTGCTGATCCATGGCAACACCATGACCGCCGCGAGCCAGGAGAAGCTGGCACGACGCTTCGCCGACGAATACCAGGTCGTTAGCGTCGATCTGCTGGGGCACGGGCACTCCGCCCTGCCGGACAACCTGTTCACCTGCGACTATTTTACGCTCCAGGGGCAGGCGCTCTCCGATCTGCTGAAAACGCTTTTTCCCGAAGATACCGTGCCGGTGTTCGGCATGAGCGCGGGCGGGATATCGGCGCTCAACGCCTACTGCGAGCAGCCCTACCATATCGCGGCGCTGATCCTGGATGGCGTCTTTTCGCAGATTGGCCCGGAGGCGCTGGACGCACACCGCCAGCGACGCGCAACCATGACGCCCGCCTGGGAACGCTACATGCAGGCGCAGCATGGCGCGGAACGCTGGCCCCGCCTCCGGGATGGTCTGCCGGCGGCGATGGAACAACTGGAAGCCGGCGGAGCCGAAGTCATCCCCTGCCTGGACAGCATTCGCATTCCGGTGTTGATCTTCCAGGGCGGACGCGATCCCTTCTGCCCGGAGCGGCAATCCCGCGCGGTCGCCGATGCGATCCCCCGCTCCTGGCTAATCTTCCGGGCCGAAGCCGGGCATATCATCGCCTGGCAGGAACCCGAACTCTTTGATAAAACTGTGAGGAAATTTCTGCATGACGAATCTGGAAGCTAAAACCGCCCACCTGCAGGCCATCATCGGCGCGCTGGAGTCGGTGGTCGTGGCCTTCTCCGCCGGGGTTGACAGCAGTTACCTGCTGGTCGCCTGCCGCGATACGCTCGGCCCCGATAAGGTACTGGCCGTGACCGCCGGCTCCGCCAGCCTGCCTGAGCAGGAGTTGGACGAGGCGCGGGCCCTGGCTGCACAGATCGGTGTATCCCTGGAGATCGTCACGACCGACGAACTCGCCAACGCCGACTATGTGCGCAATGATCCCAACCGCTGTTTTCACTGCAAAGACGAGTTATTTACCACGCTCTGGCCGCTGGCCCGCGCGCGCGGATTTGCTGCCGTCGTCTATGGCGCAACCGCCGACGATCTGGGGGACCATCGCCCGGGGATGCAGGCCGCGCAGCAGCATGGCATCCGCGCCCCCCTGCTGGAGGCCGGACTGGGCAAGGCCGACATTCGCGCACTATCACAGCAGCGCGGATTGCCCACGCACGACAAGCCGGCAATGGCATGCCTGGCCTCGCGCATTCCCTACGGCCGCGCGGTAACGGTCGAGGCGCTGGGGCAGGTGGCACAGGCCGAGGCCTTTCTCAAGCGGGAAATTGGGCTGCGGCAGGTGCGTGTGCGGCACCATGGCGAGGTGGCCCGGCTAGAGGTTGAGCCCGACGATATCCTGCGCGTGGCCCAACCCGCCATCCGCCGGCGCATCCAGCACAAGCTACGCGAGATTGGCTTCACCTATGTCACCCTGGATCTGGCGGGCTTCCGCAGCGGCAGCCTGAACGAGGGGTTGCCGCAACCCGCACAATCCGAGCAGGCGGTGGTCTGGTTAGAGCCATCGGGAGGGTAAGCCAAGATGCATACCTGCTGCCGGAACGTTAGAACGCTCCAATGTTTTAACGTTCTGATTGTCAATTCCGCTATGGTCTGTCGGGAGCGGTTAGCTCGCTGGAGGCGTGTCCCCCGCTCCGGTATACACCTGCCGCAACTCGTCCGGGGTGCCGGCGGCCTTAATCCGGTCACGGATGGCCTGGAGCCGGGCAACCTCGGTGATGGACTGGATCTCCGGCAGCAGCGCCAATCCCTCGTCGCCAAACTTAAGCTCGATCGCCAGGGCAATTCCGGCCAGCAATTCCTCACGACGCCCTTGTTCCAGCCCTTGCTGTAGTCCCTGCTCCAGCCCTTGCTCCAGCCCTTGCTCCAGCCCCTTCTGTATGCCAATCCGCTCGACACTGGTAACGTACCGCATCCGGCGTACCTCCTCCCATTGTTGCATTTCCTGCCAGAACTGCTGCTCCAGGTCGTCCGGCAGGCGTAAGATCCAGTCAATGAAGTGAAACAGGTTAATGATATCCGTCCGGGTGTAGCCCAGGTCGTACAGCCGGCGGGTCAGGTGCAGTTTGGCCCGCGCCCGCGCCGCCGCATCCTGGCGCGTCTCCTGTGCCGTCAGGTGGGCCGGCACCACTGTGGCAAACGGATTGCGGCCGGCTTCCAGTTCCGCCCGGCGGCTGCGGTAGTCCAGCAGTTTGACCACGGGGAAGGTGAAGCGGGTTTCGCAGCCCCACAACCCCAGCGTGAACTGGTCGGGTCGCAAGATCATACGTCAAGCACTAATCTTACACCTCTTTCGACTTCTTCGGTAGTGTGAGGTAGCAGATGACCGACATGTTCATCAAGCATTGATTTATCGAGGGTGAGAATTTGCGACACATTAACAACCGAGTCGCGGGGAAGTCCAGACTCCGTTGCGGATACGAAAACATTGCCTGGTGCGGCTGCGAGGCGTAAATTACTCGTGATCGCAATGACAATCACGGTTGCAATGCGGCTGGCAGTGAAGGTATCTGCCTGAATAATTAGCACTGGTCGTCGATAGCCGGCGGCAGATCCCTGTGGATCAGGTAAATTGGCCCACCAGATATCGCCCCGTCGCATTACCACTCTTCTTTCAACAGGACGGATGTTTGCGCAGCGATAAACCCAGGATTGACAGTTACGTCTTCTTCCGCATAGATTGCGTTGAGTACGCTAGTAATATCACCCTGCCGGTATGTCTGGAGATAGAGTTGTAATGCACGCACATACAACTCACTCCGCGAGAGACCTCGGCTCTGGGCAAATTGTTCCGCTTCCTGAAACAGCGCATCGGGAATAGAGATTGCAGTTTTCATACAAGGGAGTATAACCAGAGTTATGCGACTGGTCAAGCAGAGTTCCTGGTGTTTAACGGAAAATATGTTGCGTGCAGTGGAGAGTCATGCCCATCTACCATCAGGCATGCTCACGGCTCACGAGTTATTCTATCTAAGTTAATCTCAGGGCGCTCTGTCCAGTCAACCTTCTCTTGATCATCGGGCTCACCAGCGAATCAACCGTTCAATCATATAAAATCTGTCCCCTGTTCCCTGTTCCCTATCCCCTACACCCTACGGCAAAACCAACCGCTGATTCACCGCCACATCGCGCAGTTCGTGCGTGCGGCCGTCGGGCAGGTGTAGCGTCAGGTGGGGGATGCTTTGCACCTGGCCCAGCCCGAAGTGCAGGCGTGGATCTTCGGAAGCCAGGTAACTGCTCCCGGCATAGACCTCGCGCACGAGGCGGCGACCATCGGGCAGCGTCAGTGTCACCCGTGCGCCGGGGTGAAAGCCCGCCAGATCGACCTGCAGCCAGTTGCCATGCTGCCCATCGTTCCGGAGCAGCAACGCGTGACCGGCAATCGTGTTAATGGCAATATCCAGGTCGCCGTCGTTGTCGTAGTCGGCGACGGCACTGCCACGCCCCAACTGCGGCCCGATCTCCTTGAGGCCCGCCTGCTCGGTCCACTCGCGGAAATGACCGGGGCGGCCCGCTTCGCCGGCAGCATCCCAACTGCGGTTGCGGTAGAGCCGGATCAGTTCCGGATCACTGCGCAGGTTCGTCACCGGCACGCGCCCATTGACAATCAGCAGATCCTGGTCGGTATCCTGATCCAGATCCAGCAGCGCAGTGCCCCAGCCGGTCATCCCGTTGCCCAGGCCGCTGATGCCGATACGAAACGTGCTGTAGCGAAAGGTCAGGTCGCCCGCCTCGGCATACTCGTTGCGGTAGAGCGCGTTCAGTTCCCGCTCCCAGTTGGTGACAAACAGATCGGTCCAGCCGTCGCCGTCGTAGTCGCCCCCGGCAACACCCATCCCGCTGCCGGAGTCGCCCACATTTGCGCTGTCGGTCAGATCCTGCAGGCGAAAGCCCAGCCCCGCCGGGTCGGCCGCGGCACCACCGGGGAGTGGTGTGTTGGCGTAGAGCCGGTTGGGCTGGCCGTCGTTGGCGATGTAGAGATCCAGATCGCCATCCTGATCCAGGTCGCTCAACAGCGCGCCCAGTCCCCGCTCTTCTCGCGCCAGTCCTGCTGCGATTGTCACTTCGCGGAAGGCCGCCGGAGTTGCACCGTCCGGGGCCGGGCCGGCGTTCAGGTAGAGCCGGTCGGGCAGGCCGTAGTAGTCCTGGGGGAAGGCACCGCTCGGTTTGGGAATGCGATGATCAAGATCGATATAGCCGGCAACGAACAGATCTGGCCGGCCATCGCCATTCAGATCGCCCACGACCGCCGCGCTGTTCCACTCCGGCGCGGCTACACCCGCCGCCGCTGCCCCCTCGAGGAAGCTCCCATCACCGTTGTTCCAAAGCAACGCATTCGGCCCGTCCGCCGTGATGTAGAGATCCATCCGGCCGTCGCCGTCAAAGTCGGCGGCCACGCAGCCATTCCCACGTAGCGCCAGGTCGGTCCCCGTCGCGCGGCTGACATCGCGGAAGCGCCCACCCAGGTTGCGGTAGAGTGCATTGCGCGGCAACCCGCCCTGCGCCTGCCAGTAGGCGGCCTCTTCCTCGGCATGGCTGTTGACCAGGTAGAGATCGAGCCGGCC
>DAOTUI010000271.1:0-2107 GCA_034437035.1 Chloroflexaceae bacterium | reverse complement strand
ACCGCGCGCGCGCCGGGATCGGGACCAAAGGGCCGTCCATCGCGGACAATCAGCGGGTCGTGGGGTTCGATAATCCAGATGTTCATGTGGAGACCTCCTGCGCAGGTTCGGCCAGTCGGGCGGCATCGGCCAGCAGGCGCGCGACAATCAACTCATCGGCAAGGTTACGGACAGTGGTAATTGCGTCCGATCCCTGAATATGTTGCTGCAAGGCATTCAGTACCTTCGGGGGTATTTCCCGCATACCACCATCAGAGCGTTTGCGCTTGAGAATACGCCCGACTTCACAGTTCATCATGTCGCCAAAGCTGGTGGTACGTTCTTCTTGAGGGACATTCAAACGTTCGGCCAGATCACGCAGTTCATAGGCTGCACCGTGGGGAAGCGCCGTATTCCATTCGATAAGATTATGCAGCCATGTATTAAACGTCCCCCACTGCCCGCGCACTGTGGTCTCGCCACCACTGCGCTTACTGACCGTAATTGCCAGGGCGTTTTTGCCGTCAACTTGTTTGGCACTCTTCTCGGCATCCCGCGCCAGATTGAGCGCATCACTCAGCGGCATCAGGTGATGCACCACCGCGATGCCGACGGAGAGCGTGGGCGACCGGCCATTTTTGTCATGAAAATGCTTGAGGTGCTCTTTGAAGGTATCCGCCAGTTCCTGCGCGCACAGTAACAGTGTATGCAGCGGCAGAAACGCCAGTACATCATCCCCGCCGGAATAGATCAACGCGCCCCGGTGCTGCGCAACAATGTTGCCGGCATTATCGGCAAAGCGATCCAGCGCCCGCGAGAGTTCCCGATGCTGCGCAGGACCATGTCTGGCCTGCTCGTCAATCACCGCGCCCATGCCATCGCCATCGGCATGCAGGATGGCGTAGTAGGGCGAAGGCCGGCCGGCAGATCCTGTCTGGCTATCTATATATTTGAAGAACTGGTGGAGTCTCTCCTTTGCCGGTTTCAGGCTGCTGGTATCAACAACTTCGCTATCTAACCGCTCCTCAAAGAGCATAGCACCATCACAATCGCCCACAATCCCCGAAATAGGGATGGCATCATGAGGGATGTGCTCAATACGGACAGACAACTGCTTGAGAGCTTCAAGATAGGTGTGCCAGCGCTGTCGCGCTTCCACCTGACCTGGTACATGGTTCAGCCTTGTGAGAAAGGGGATCGCCGCAATGTGCGAGGTACTGAGAAAGCACTCTTTTTCGTCATTCTGCTGCTCCTGATTGCGCTGACCATGCCGCTTGAGCAAATCAACCCCCGACAACCGCTCCGCCGGGCCGGCACCATAGCGTTCAAGCAGCACGCGTGCTTTACGCTCGCGTTCCCCATTCTGATCGCGCCGCTGAACCGGGTAGAGACCTTCGGGGATCACCGCCTCCAGGTGGCCGGTGATCGATGACTTGGGCCGGTAGTCGCCCCATGTCACGGCGGCAAAATCACGGGTATTCTTGCGGGCGGCCATCAGCGCCTCAAGCGAGGTACGCACATCGGCATAAGCGGCTTCGTTGGGCAACGGCAGCGCCACCCAGAAGCACTCGACCATGTCCCGGATCTGTGCTTCGGCGATAGTATCGTTTTCCAATTCGCCCTTCACCTGCTCCCGTGCCTGTTTCCAGATCTGCATCAACCGAGCCTGGACCGCAGCTTCAACGATTGACCCAATGGTCTCGGGCGGTTGTTTAACCGTGGCAACGATTTTGTTAGCAACATTAAGAACAGTTCCCGGCTGCACCTGGTCGATATCCGCCGGCGCAGGAAAGATCAGGCTGTCGGCACCCGCCTGCTGCACAATCTTTTGCGCTGCCGCCTTTGCCAGCTCGCTCAACAGCCACGACCCGAACCAGAGATCGCGGGTACGCCGGGCACTGGCGATAAAGGTCTGTACCGGGCCAATACTGATTTGAAAGAGGTAGGGCATCTACCAGTCTCCTCTCACATGACGCTGCATCTATACAATGTATCTTTTCGTCCATCGTCCATCGTCCGTCGTCCGCCGCCCATTCATCCTCCCTCCCACCCTAGCACATTCCCCCGCCGCCGAGATCAGACGCCGCCTCTGAAGAACTTCCGAGGTTTCTCGGATCTCGGCGGCGGG
>DAOTUI010000270.1:0-2427 GCA_034437035.1 Chloroflexaceae bacterium | reverse complement strand
ATGGCGGTCTTGACTCGGCCTGCTGCTGGTCGCCTGACCGCGCCAGGCCGCGACGACAACAGCCATGAGCAGGCAAAACAGTTTACTTATTTTGGCGATCATGTGGTCTTGACAAAGGGGCCAAGTTTAACATGAGTAGTGATTACGTAGGAATACGCAAGACCTGACCGGTGAAGATAATATCGGGATTGCTCAGTTGATGGCGGTTGGCTTCAAAGATGCGCGGCCAGAGGGAGCCGTCGCCGTAGTAGCGCTGGGCGAGGGCCGAGAGCGTTTCGCCGCTTGCCACCGTGTGCAGCGAGAAGCCGGCGTAGGGATTGATCAGCGCGGGGCCGAACACAATCGGCACAACGACCTTGTTGATCTCGCTGCCATCCCGGGCGGACTGCTCGAAGACTTCCAGGACGCCCTGGGCCGTTGCCGGTATACCGCCCAGATCAAATGTGGTGTGGAAATTCCCCCAGATCCCGGTGCCGCCGGCCTGAATGTGGCTCTGTGCCAGCTCCGTGCCCTGGGCATCACGAATACGCACCTGAATGGCACCTTCGAAACCGGTGCCAACTCCGCAGATACGCACCGGATCATCGACAATATCATGGGGCTGGGGATGGCGTACGGTAATCAGTGGCAGTTGTGGTCCGTTCATCTAATTCCCTCCCTTGTCATTACTTCGTGTAGTGAAAACCGTGGCCTGTATCACAGACTCACCTTACATGAACGAGAGCCGGTTGCGCTATCGCATATGCTTTATGGACAGATTGATTTATTTTGCGCAATGACATGCGCCAGGCTTTGTGGTAGAATCACACTGTTCCGGCGCAGTCTGGCGCGTTATCCTAACCAGAGGAGCAGATGAAGAAAGCAGCAGGTAACCCCATCGCCTTTATGAGCTATACGCGCTTTGATGATAAGTATTTGGGCGAAGCATTGACCCGGTTCCGCGAAGAGTTGTCAGATACTATACGCTTTCTAAACGGTAGGGAAATCGAAATTTTTCAGGATGTAGAAGGTATCAAATTAGGCCAAAATATTCAGCAGCAGATTACAGCGTCCTTGAACGAGACACTTCTCCTCATTCCTATTTTGACACCGAGCTACTTCAACAGCCCATGGTGTCGTGAAGAGTTGGAATTATTTCTGAACCGGGAGCGCCAACTGGGTCGGAATGACCTGATTATTTCAATTTACTACCAGGAGGTGCGGGAACTGAGTGAAGCGATGAAACATCCAGATGTTCGTGGACCTATAAATGATTCGCTTATTCGGGAAATTGCACCACGCCTGGCATCTGACTGGCGATCACTGCAAAAACAGGATTTGAAAGCATCAGCAGTACAAGATGAGTTGAAGCTTATTGCCCAGCGTATTATTGATGTTGTCCAGGAATTGCAAAGTCAACCAACTGTGCAACCGTCTGTCTCCCCAGCGGTATCGGGCACGTTCAACGATGACCAACCCGCACCAGGCAAGAATGTAGATGTTGATCAGCGTCAGTTGCGCGATGTAATGGTAAAGCATTTTGGGCAGGAAGAGTTGGCACTGCTCTGTCACGATATTGAACTGGAACTGGAGAAAGCCGGGATTGAACAACAGGTCAATCTGGAGATTGTCGGGGGCAGTGGCAAGGCCATGCAGATCTTGAATCTGATCCAGTACCTGGACCGCCGGGGATACCTGAGTTACCTGGTTGCCGCTGTGCAGCGCGCGCGCCCCGGCAGTATCTGACATACATCCGCAACCGAAGCGCAATGGACGGTGCCGGGAATTACTCCCGGCACCGTCTATCTGTTGGAAGTCAAGTCGTTCTGCTACTCACCCTGCAGGGTCAGCAGGTAGGCAACGAGATTGTTGATCTGCTCCTCCGAGAGGATGTCGCCGTAGTTCTGCGGCATCACGCCGGCCGAGTAGCCTTCGACAACATACTCATTGGAGTTGACAATCGAGTTTCGCAAATACTCCACTGCCGACTGGTCCGGCACACGGGTCTGCGCCCGGATAGCGGCATCAGCCATGTTCGGCCCGGTGAAGTCACCGCGGGCGGCTTCGACATAGTGGCAGGTGACACAGCCGGCGGCCACGCCACCGCTGGTGTTGATCAGGTTCTGGTTCCAGAGCTGCTGACCGGCATCCGGATCACCGATGGATGCGGGATCGGGCAGATCGCCTGCGGCGGCCCCATTCTCAGGAGCAGCCTCACCCTCGGGAGCAGCTGTCGGCTCGGCCGGTGCAGCGGTGGGCTCCGCCGGTGCAGCGGTGGGGGCCGGTGCAGCGGTGGGCTCCGCCGGGGCAGCGGTGGGCTCAGCCGGGGCAGCGGTGGGCTCAGCCGGGGCAGCGGTGGGCTCCGCCGGGGCAGCGGTGGGCTCCGCCGGGGCAGCGGTGGGCTCCGCCGGGGCAGCGGTGGGCTCCGCCGGGGCAGCGGTGGAGCCC
>DAOTUI010000269.1:0-5075 GCA_034437035.1 Chloroflexaceae bacterium | reverse complement strand
GAAGTAGATCCACTCGACATGGAAGGCGAGGCGACTGGTAGGTCCGTCGTGGTAGGTGAACAGCAGGGGTTGCCCGCGCTGGACACTGGCGATAGCCTGGGTCATATTCCCCAGGTCCAGCATCCCGGCATTGTAGCCCTGGTAGCGGGCAATACTCAACCATGCCAGCATCGCACCGCATGCAAGTAGACTCAACCAGAGGACGATGTCAACATGTATCCGATATGCCGCTCTGCTGCGAAGATTCATCTTCAACAGACGGCGTTCGTTCGTCACCATCACGCTTACCTCGTAGTAGCCCGATCCGTGCGTATCCCAGACCAGCGCCAACTGCCAGTAGTTCACCTAGTGTTGCTACTAACCGAAAGAGCAGACTGGCAACAATTGCAACCGGCAGCGGGTAGATCTGTGCCAGCAACGCAACCAGCAGTGCTTCCCGTACACCCAGTCCACTGGGGGTTAAGAAACTCAAGTAGCCCACGGACCAGGCCAGTGCTGCCGCGCCTACAACAAGCAGTATCTGGCTCAACTGCACTGTCGTAAGGCCCCACAACACAGTAAACAGCGCCAGGCCCGAAAAGAGTGTAGCACCAATATAGGCCAGCAAGATGAGCAGTAACTCGCCATAGGTATACTCCCACGCAAGTTCCGGTCGCTGAAATCGGGTTGCTGCCCAACTGAGCAATGTACCAAAAATGCGCGGGTGCAGTAGTAGCAATCCGATGGGTACCAGCAGCAGTAGCCAGATCTGGGTCGTGTTGGGGGTGATACTCCAGAACGGTAGGGTTATCCCAAAAAGGCTCAGTGCCCCCAGCAGCGTCAACACCTGTTCCACGCCGGCGCTGGTCAGGACATGCGTTGCCGATACATGGAGTTTGCGTGCCAGGGCAACCCGGCTCAACACATGCCAGATATTGCCGGGAATGTACCGGGTCATCATGGAATTAAGCCAGATCCGTGCTGCCGGAGCGAGCGCCACATTCGTTTCCGCACGCCCGACATGGCGCAGGAGTAAGGCCCAGCAGAACGCCAGTCCCACAAAATAGACCGCCCCCCAGGCCACGCTGACGCCAAAGGCCAGTGGTGCTATCTGCCATTCATACTCACGCAGCGCGTCCAGTTGCCCACGCAAAAATAGCAGCCAGGCAAGCAGCACCGCCAGGGTAATGCCAATCCCAACCCAGCGTGACCGGGCTAATCGACGGAACAGAGTACGAGTGTCCATGGAAAACTTAATCGCCAGGTCTGAATATGGCATTGGGTAGAAACAAAACGTCGAAAAGATCGCCAGGACCAGTGGTTAACATGGCCGGGATCATTTCCCCAGGCATGGATATTCTTGCCGCGCAAGAAATTAGCGCCGCGAAAAAAGGGCTCATTTGGTACGCTGAGCAGCAGCCAGCGACGTGTTACCCGGCGCAGTTCGGCCAATCCCTGGTCCGGCTCCGGGAGATGTTCCAACACCTCCATACAGGCCACCAGATCAAAGCTATGGCTGGGAAAAGGTAGCTGCAGGAGATCTCCCGCAGTGAAACTCCGTTGTGGATTAAAGTTTCGGGCTACCTGCAATGCTCCCACACTGCTGTCCAGACCAATAGCAACTGCACTGCTGCCATCCAGTACTTCCCGCATGGCAAACCCCTCACCACACCCGGCATCAAGGATTGATCGGGCGTCGGCTAATGCCAATAATTCGGCAGCAGTCTGGTGAAAGCGGTCAAGCAGCCGGCGCTGAAGCGGATTCGGATTGGTATGTTTTTGTAGATTGCTGCTGGTGTATGCTGGTGCGGTGGTCGAAGAAGCTGATTTCACGCCTCTGGCTCCTTGTGCGTTCTGGTTTCGAGAATGCGCCGGATGGTATACTCATCGCCGGATGCGTAAGATGCATTGCGTAACATCTCACCGACCAGTCCGGTACTGATAAACTGAAGGCCGGTAATGAATAACAGCACACCCAGCATAAGCAACGGACGGGTGCCGATAGGAATCTGGTTAAGCCACAACCAGCTCATATACAGGTTGATCAAAATTCCCAGTCCCAGAAACAGTGTACCAATCATACCGAAGAGGCGCAACGGACGGCGCAGGTAGGTTGTAAGAAAAAGCACCTGGATAAAGTCAAGATAGCCGGCGACGAGCCGTTTGGTACCAAACTTACTCTTCCCAAACTTGCGCCGTTGATGCTCAACCGGCACTTCAGTGACCCGAAATCCCTGTTGTTTTGCCAGCACCGGGATGAAGCGATGCTGTTCACCATAAAGGTTTAAATCGGCAACAACCTCGTGATTATAGGCCTTAAACCCACAGTTAAAGTCATGCAACGGCACGCCGGTTGTATAGGCCACGACCGCATTAAACACGCGTGAAGGTAGGGTTTTTGAGACAGGATCATTCCGCTGTTTGCGCCAGGCGGAAACCAGGTCGTACCCGGCATCGATCTGCTCCAGGAGTTGGAACATATCGCCCGGATCTTCCTGCATATCGGCATCAATCGTCACCAGTCGCTCGCCCCGGGCAATGCTAAAGCCCGCATGGAGTGCTGCCGTCTTGCCAAAGTTCCGCCGGAACTGCACAACGCGTATGCGGTCATCGGCCTGCTGCAGCTCAGCGGAGACGGAGAAGCTGTTATCACTACTGCCATCATCAATCAGGATAATTTCGTAGCCGGTACGATAGGGAAGTGGCCCGGCTTCCAGGACTTCGGTCAGGCGCTGCACCAGCGGACGCAGACTCTCGTCTTCATTGTAGACAGGAACAATAACTGAGATTGCCAGTGGCGATGTCTCTGCATTGACCATCCGCTGGTGTTCAAGCTGTTCCAGGGTTGTAATGCGGTCTATCATTGATAGCATCCTTTCCGGGTAGCGTTCGTCCTTCTGCGCTACGCCACGAACGCACGGCAGAATATTACCATGCATTAGCGGGACATGTCAGGTGTATCTGAACAGTGGTCATTAAGCATTTCACGCACAACATAGATCGATTTCTTCTGCGTTTCATAATAGGTACGCACAACCAGTTCGCCGATCAAGCCCATACTAATGAACTGGACCCCCAGAATAAGCAGGAGTGTTCCTAACAGGAGTAGCGGTCGGTCCGCCAGATCTGCACCGGTCAGGAACTTCCAGAACACCAGATAGAGGTTGATTGCACTGCCAAGCAGTATTGATAACAGGCCAAACAGACCAAAGATCTGCATTGGCCGGGTAGCGTAGCTTAATAAGAACCGTACGGTTAATAAATCAAGCATCACCCGAATGGTGCGGCTGATACCATACTTGGATTTTCCAAACTGGCGGGGTGCATGGCGCACCGAAAGTTCCGCCACCGCCACCCCCTGCCAGCTTGCCACTGCCGGAATAAAACGATGTAGCTCGCCATAGAGTTGGATGTTGCGTAGTACCTCAGTACGATAAACTTTTAATGAGCAGCCATAATCCCGCAAATGCACGCCGGTAGCCCAGGATATCAGGCGATTGGCAATCTGTGATGGAAAGCGGCGACTCCAGTAGGGATCTTGCCGTTTTTCCCGCCAGCCGCTGACCACATCGTAACCCTCGTCAAGTTTATGCAGCAGACGCGGGATATCGGCGGGATCATTTTGTAGATCGGCATCAATTGTGACAATAACTGCCCCCCGAGCATGGTCAAAGCCGGCGGCAAAGGCCGGCGTTTGCCCAAAATTGCGTCGAAACCGGATCACGCGCAGCCGCGCATCAGTCAGAGCCAGATTGCGGAGGATTGCAAAGCTCTGATCGCAGCTACCATCATCTATGGCAATGATTTCATAACCCACATCCAGTTGTTCAAGTTCTTCCGTCAGTCGGTCATAGAGCCTGGGAATATTCTCCGCTTCATTATAAACCGGGACAACGATTGAGAGGTATGGTGCCGGCTCAACTGCGGCGACCGGCTCTGGTCCACTCGTTGTATCGGCGAGATGCTCGCGTATGACTGATTGTTCCATGATGTACTCCTTACCGGGGAGCCTTTCAATGCTCGACTCCAGGTAGTGCGTACACCATTGTAACCGAATTCGGGATTGACCGATGCTCTGGCGGCCTGTCGCTGAATTCGTCTCTATTGTAAAGAACCTGACTATGGCCGGCTATAGTCCTCTTGTCCTGTCTCACACACCTACATTGTATTATCAAATATCGGAGTCTCGCAGGACCAGGTATGCGTGATTAAGTAAAATCAGCAAGGAATCAGCCCCCGTTTGATCGGCTCGCTGAATGCGCAGGCGGAACGTGTTTGCTGTGGTACAAAGCCGTTTGATGATAAGATGGAGGCCGGTGTATCTCGCGTAATGTTACATCCTGGTACTAGCGACATGGTATGCTACTCAGGAAGGGAAATATGGTATCTTGTTGTTCTCGAAGGATGGTTATGCAAAAATCGGACACTCCTCCATCTGTATCGTTTCGATTGACGTTCCAGCCAATCCGTCGGCAAATAGATGCCATCGCCCGGCAGCCGCTGCTGATGCTGTCGCTGCTATCACTGCTGGGATTGGGCTTGCGGCTCTACAAACTGACCTACCGGGGTTACTGGGACGATGAAGTGATCTCCACCTTTGCAGCGCGGGCAGCGCCTATGGATGTGTTGTTTTCCATCGCGGATTATAGTGTGCATCCGCCGTTCTACTATTTTGTACTCCACTTCTGGATGATACTGGGGGATGATCTGTACATGATTCGTCTCCTGTCTGTGCTGATCAGTACTGCCTGTATTCCACTAACGTATGTCCTTGGGCGGGAGATTATGCATAAGCCGGGGGCGCTGGTAGCTGCGGCAATAATGACCATTGCTCCCTTTCAGATCTTTCACGGCCAGCAGGCGCGGATGTATCCCTTGTTAACCTTGCTGGTACTCGCAACCGCATATTTTTTTCTGCGTACCTGGCGACACGGCACCTGGACAAACCGGGTAGGCCTGGGGTTATGTGTTGTCTGTGGCCTGTATACCCATGTATATTTCTCGTTTTCGCTACTCGGTTTGAATCTTTGGGCTCTCTACGAGGCGTATCACCAGCGCCGCATTGATTATCGGCGTTGGGTTGACATACTTATCAT
>DAOTUI010000268.1:0-5901 GCA_034437035.1 Chloroflexaceae bacterium | reverse complement strand
TCGTTTTCGGGATTTCCGCCTGAAGGGATACAGTTTCTGGAAGAACTGCCGAACAATAATAACCGGGACTGGTTCGAGGCCCACCGTGAAGTCTATCAAACCGGCCTGGTCAAACCGGCGCAGGCATTTGTGATTGCCCTGGGAGAGCGCCTGAAAACGTTATTCGAGGGCATTACCTATGATCCACGCACCAACGGATCGGGGTCGCTGCTGCGGATTCATCGGGATGTGCGCTTTAGCGCCGATAAATCGCCCTACAAAACAAATCTCGGTATCATCTTTTGGCAGGGAAAACGGCGGCGGACTGAGAATCCAGGGTTCTTTTTCCACCTGGATGCCTACAATGGCGTGATGTATGCCGGCATCCATGTCTTTCCCAAACCCCTGCTTGAGGTCTATCGTCATGCCGTCATTGATGATCACCTGGGATCGGAGCTAATCGCCGCCATTGACGCCGTGCAGCACGCCGGTGATTATGCCGTCGGCGGAACGCACTACAAGCGGATACCGCGCGGGTATGATGCGACACACGCGCGGGCCGACCTGCTCTACCACAACGGTCTCTATGCCACTTCGCCGCACATTCCCCGCGAAGTCGTTATGCAGCCGGATCTGCTGGAGGTCTGCTTTACGCACTGCTGCAATATGCTGCCCCTGCACCAGTGGCTGGTCAAAATGTTTACCTGGAGCCGGGCCGAGAAGTTATGATCCCAGGATGCCTTTAGCCCACGGACGTTGTTGCAAACCCGGCAAACTGCCGGACAAGCGCCCCCGGCACCCGCCCCTGGATATACGTTCCCTCGGCTTTAAATTCCTGGCTCTCCACCACCCCCCGCTCATGCCAGAGTGCCACCAGATCATTGCGCTGATAGGGAATCATCGCATCCAGCGCAACCATCGTCCGGGCAAGTTCCTGTTCGATATGATTACAGAGGGTGGCAAGGCCCCAGCCGCGCTGCGCCGAGACGGCGATATAATCTTCCGGTAGCCCCAGTTCGCCTGCCAGCAACTCAACCTCGGCCTCGTCAATGCCGGGCATCTGGTCAACCTTGTTCAGCACCGTCAGGACCGGCTTATCCGCCACTTCCAGTTCCTGGAGCGTCGCCTCAACCGACTGGGCCTGCTCCTGGGCATTCGGATGCGTAATATCCAGAACATGGAGCAGCAGATCCGCCTCGCTGATCTCCTCCAGGGTTGCGCGGAACGCGGCCACCAGTTGCGTCGGCAGCTTCTGAATAAAGCCGACGGTATCGGTTAACAATACGTGCCGACTGCCCGGCAGCGTCAGTTGGCGCGTCGTCGGGTCAAGCGTGGCAAAGAGTCGGTCTTCGGTATGGACATCCGCATCCGTCAGTGCATTGATCAGTGTAGACTTACCCGCGTTGGTATACCCAACCAGAGCGACAATCGGCACTCCGCTCTGGCGGCGGCGCTTGCGGTAGAGTTCCCGATGGCGATGCACATCGGCCAGTTGCTCCTTGAGCCAGGCGATGCGCTGGTTGATCAACCGCCGGTCCAGCTCAAGCTGCGTCTCACCCGGCCCCCGCAGACCAACCACCCCCCCGGCGGACATCCCACCACCACCGGCCTGGCGTTCCAGGTGGGTCCACTGGCGGCGCAACCGGGGCAGCAGATAGTCATACTGCGCCAGTTCAACCTGCAACCGGCCCTCGTGGGTATGGGCATGCTGGGCGAAAATATCCAGGATCAGCGCGGTGCGGTCCAGCACGCCGATATTCAGCTCTTTCTCCAGGTTGCGCGTCTGACCGGGCGTCAGTTCATCATCGAAGATTACCAGGTCACAGTCAAGCCGGCTGATGCATGCAGCCACCTCTTGCACCTTACCGGGACCAATAAAATATTTCGGCGAGGGATTGGACAACTTTTGATAGAGGCTGCCGACCGCCTCTAACCCGGCAGTATCCGCCAGGAGCGCCAATTCGCGGAGCGAGTCTTCGGCCGGCCAGGGGTTGGGAGCGGCAGCAACTTCGGCTCCCACCAGGAACGCGCGCTTGCGCGGAGCTTCGGTTCCATGCAGATTATTGCCATCTGCGTGATAACGGTCTTTTATGATCGTCTCCTTTAACGATTACACAAGTTATGCGGGTAACCTGATTGTTCTCGCTTCGATATCTGTCCGGTCTTGCACGCTTCCCAGACCTGATCGAAAATATGGAATCTATTGTAGCATTGCGGTTAGTTCAAGGCAAGTGGAGCGACACAGCATCATGGCTTATACAAAGTATTATGGTACGTACGAGCAGCCACCGTGGCTGAACCCTACTGATCACACAGTCTACCTCCCACTAGTCATCCGCTGATATCGTTATTCAGTTCACCACCCCGGCAGAGCCGTTGAGCTTGCCGGGAATAACCATCGAGAAGCAGCAGGATTTTTTGTACCTTTGGAGTAAACCAGACGGCGTGCGGGGAGTGCGACTGGTGTGTACTCTCCGCATTCCGCGCTGCACTCCCCGCTCTGCGCTTTGCGCGCTGCGCTCCCCGCTCGTCTACTCCGCATCAAACAGCGCATCCACCTCCACCGCAAAACCTACCAGCAGCGCCGAGGTTGCCTGTGTGCCTCGCCCGAAGATCCCGTGGTCGGCATAGCTGTCGCCCGCCGGCGTCAGCACGGTGACCGTCTCCTCCTCCGGGTTGACAATCCAGTATTCCGAGATACCTGCTTCGGCATAGTCGGCGCGCTTCGTCACCGTATCCCGTTCCGGGTTATCCGGACTGACGATCTCAACCACCAGATCGGCCCCCAGCCAGTAGCGATTCTGCCGGCGTGGGTCGCGCGCATCCAGGAAGAGTAGGAGATCGGGATCACGGTATTTACCCGGGCGAATTTGCATCCGCAATGGAGCAAAAAGAACTTTTCCACCGGTTGGTCGAATAAAGGCAATAAACAACTCGTAGAGCAGTGCCAGGATAACTTGATGCCTGTCGGTGGGCATGGGCAACACCTCAATCTCTCCATCGGTGAATTCGATGAGGCAATTGGTCCCGTCAGTCAGTTTGAGGTACTGTTCCTCGGTCCAGAGCCCCTGCAGCGGCGTCAGATCAATCGGCTCCGTGCCATCACCCCAGACCAACTGCAACGTGGTGGGGAAGGTGGTATTAATCATCGTATAGTTCTCCTCCGAACTGACGAGTCAGCATCTGGAGATGCCTACCTTGGCATAGTTGGCGTGTTTCGTAAATTACAAGACTTACGCGGTTGAGATCCAAACCGGACGTTTGATCCGATGGAAGCCACTTCGCCTGCGGCAGCATTGCTACCACATCACTTTTGCAACGTTTGCTGCTCCCCGGTGGCTGCTGCGTGCTGACCATTGTCCAGCGCGCTATGCCGCAGGTGCGCAACCCGCTGCTGTGCGGTTGCGCTATCCAACCCATGGCGCACCAGATAGGAGCCGATGACCGTCCCGGTACGACCAGTTCCACCCCAGCAGTGAACATACAGCACATGCCCGGCCGCCAGCGCGCCATCAATCGTGTCCAGGATGCACGTCATCCGCGTAGGCGTGGTGACATCCATATCTCGCAGCGGCATGCGTAAATATTGCACCTGGCGGTTGTGGCGTATGGCTTCAAACTGCACAAACGGATAGTAGGGTTTGAGGTGCGCCTCGCCAACCTCAGTCAGGTCGAGGAAAAAGCTCACCCCGGCTTCCAGCAGTCGCTGAACCCGGTGCCGGGTCTGCGCGTCGTCACGGTTGCCGGGATACTCGCCGACCAGCAGTTGTCCTGGTCGCACCCAGTATGATGCGGGAATTGGTCGTGGTGGAAGGGATATCATCGTACAATCTCCATCGTTGTAAGCCACGCGCTGGAAGGTCGATTTCGAGCAGATAAAGTGAAGATGCGGCATCAGCGCTATCGGATAATCCTGCTTACTCTTACCTCAAGTATAACATCTTCAGAAACATTGACCGACTTCTCCACGGCAGCAGCTACGGCTCACCGGCAACCGGGACAAACGGCGGCGGTACCTCGGCCTGCTCCAGAATTGCATCGATATCGGCATCGATCAACTCGTTACACAGAAGAAGCGCTTCGGCCAGCAGTATCACCGCCCGGCCATTGTTGGCAATCAACCGGCGCACTTGCCGATACTGTTCCTGCAAGATCGCCTCGACCCGCTCTCGCAAGTCGTGATCGTGCAGCAGCAGCTCTCCAGCAGTCGCTCCATCGGGCAGGTATGCGCCGCGCCGCCGGTCCATCCCCCACGCCCCGACCAGGTTTGCCGTCATCAGCGTGGCCTGGTGTAGATCCGCCTGCGCCGCGCCTGTCGCTGTGCCCAGCAACTCCTCTTCCGTCGCCCGTCCCGCCAGTCGGATCTGGATTGCGGTCAGCAGTTCCTCCCGCGTCACGGTCTGGTCGGCGTGTACTGGTTCGGGTGCCGCTGTATTCAACTGGAGATGTACCCATGTCAACCGATTCTCACATTCCGACGGCATCAGGTTGCGTTGCGCATAGGCCCGTCCCGCCACGTAATACGCCAGCCGGCGCCGTTCCGCGTAGGACAATCTGTCCGCCGGCTCTTCCCGTCCCCCGGCACCGGTTACGCCAGCAAGCGAAAAGTCCGCATAGGTCAGCGCCGACCGTCCGGCAGCACGCGCATGCAGGGCTGCGGTCTCAACTACCTGCCGGAGAGCCAGCGGAGTATAGTTGCTCGTCTGGGCCGACATACGCTCAAGCGGCAATGGCGCATGTGCTACCTGGTCCAGATAGCCGGTCAGGATCTCCCGGCGACCGGCGGTATCCGGCAGACCGATGGCAATTGTCCGGGTGAAGCGTCCCGGATGGTGTAAGGCCGGGGGGAGGGTTGTAGCGGGCGTAACGGCAGCAAGGGTGACAACGGGCGGCGGGTTGCGCAGGTGGCGAACAAATCCCGCCCGATAGAGCAGTTTATCCCAAAAACTACCGGTGTGATTGGTCAGATCCAGTTGGAACAGCAGTTCACTCAGGATGTCGGTTTCACCGACCAGCAGATCAAGTCCATCGAGAAAAACGATACAGGCACCATACTCGCGGGCCAGTTTGCGCGCCCGCCGATAGAGCAGCATGATCTTGAACCGCCCCAATCGTGCCCTACTCAATGGTGCCAGGCTGAGATAACCCAGCGGGAGCCCGGCTTCGGTTGCGATGGCCTGGGACAGGTACCACCGCCCACTGCCAGGGACTCCGCGCAACAGGACGCCGCCGGGGAGCACGCCCGGTGATGCAGTCCGCGCGGTTTTGAGCAGCGTAACCAGGTGATTTGCGGCGGCCAGAACTGCGGGGTTGCCACGATAGTCGGCAAAGCTGACCTGCGTCGCCCCCGGCTGCATCCAGGTGACAAGGGTGCGGGTGGTAAAACGGTAGAAGAGATAGGCCGCGCCACTCAAAAATACGATCAGAATTACCTCGATAAAGAGGAAGAGGAGGATAAACAGACCCGGCGTCCCGGGTGTCACCAGGAAATTCACCAGATTCGGGAGCGTTACCCAGAATACCCAGGCCAGGAACAGGATAACCAGGAACCAGCGGGCAAAGCGGGCCAGTTTCGCAGGCCAGCGGTGCAACAGGCGGTTCCGTTTTGATCGTCGTTGGGGACCACGCGGTTGGGACGCAGTGTCGGGGCTGAGTTGGTCAGTTGCCACGGCATTCCTCCGGGAAATAAAACCGGTTTACTTGCATCATCTACACGACTTACACGGTCGGTTCCCAATCAGATGTTCATCTGGATAAACGCCCCGATTCGCCTCCGGCAGGGCGGAAGATCCCATTCTTTTTCACAAAAATGTTGCACAAAGTGCAACATTTTTGTGAAAAAGATAAAAACAGTACCATGCTGCCGCAGGCGATTCTGCCGTTCACCGGGTGAAACGCCCGGTTTGATGAACCACCGCGTAA
>DAOTUI010000267.1:0-28340 GCA_034437035.1 Chloroflexaceae bacterium | reverse complement strand
GCCCAGGCCGGCACCAGTTACACCTATAATGGCGATGGCGTGCTGGTGAGCGACGGCACCACGACCTATGCGCAGGATCTCGCCGCCCCGCTGAGCCAGGTGCTCAGTGATGGCACCGCCAACTATGTGTACGGCCACGCGCGCCTGCGTGCGCTGGGTGGGCCGTGGTACGTCGGCGATGCCCTCGGCAGCGTGCGCCAGACGCTCGATGATGCGGGTGGGGTGCTCGCCACGACGAACTACGATCCGTGGGGCACGCCGCAGGGCACGTTGAGCGCGCCGTTCGGCTTCACCGGGGAACTGCATTCGGCGGAGCAGGTGTATTTGCGGGCACGGTGGTACACGCCGGGGCAGGGGCGGTTTGTCAGCGAAGACCCGTTTGCGGGTTTTGCGGAGATGCCGTATAGCCTGCATGCGTATCAGTATGCGTATAGTAATCCGGTGATGTGGACGGATCCGAGTGGACGAGCGCCTGAAGATTCAGAGAAACTTCTTTCATGTAAGTGTTGGCCTCCACTTCCTCTTATAGATGCAGGAATGCTTGTAGGATTAGTTGGTGACTTTTCAACAGTCTTGGGGTTTGGTGGAGGCAAAGAATGGGTTTACGATCTCTACACCTTTGAAGCAGCAAGCTTCACAGTAGGTTATGGAGTAGTTAGTGTCACAAGTGTTATTGATATTGAGGGTACCATGTATGGTGGAGTTGTTTCTGGATGGAGCAACTTTCGTAACGCTCCAGATACACCGGGAGTACAGAACTATGCAGGCAATTTTACCTTTGCAACAGGCGGCGTCGAGCTTCCTGGAGGATTCGCCAATGTAGTAGGAACAACTTTTGCTAGTGTTCCTCCTAAGATGGGAGGTGTAACCTTTGGTTTGGGTGTTGGTGCGAGTGTGGCTTTACCTGGTCTCACTGCCAGTGGAGGATATGGAACAGCTACGCTCGATCATACATGGCTTTCTTATCGCCATGGACCCGGTCATCTCCCAACGTTTTTCGATGCAGTTGTTTTTGATAGGATGCTTAATGTAGATCCTATGTATGTTTTATTACCGTATGATTTGCGTAATCTGGCATCGCTAACAATTCTGTATAACGGAAAGGCATGGGAGTCACAGCAGCAGTATAGTGAATGTATGTCATCGTAAGAACGCCTTGAAAACCTGAGTCAGCAAAACGGCAGAAAAGACTATGGTTTAATCGGCACGACTGTTAGCATGAGGATGGGCAACTATATTATTGCTCACATTTCCGAGAGCTGTTCCTATAACCACAACGAGACCTTTAGGAGAAAGGCTTTGGGAAGCTATTGAGCAGATGAAGCTCAAATGTACTGGTCGTCATCTCGCTGCCTTAAGGAGGCAGAGCCTTACAAATGTTCTCTCGTTGTAGTACCAGATTTTGGTGCGAAAGTCTCGTTTGTAACCACAAGTTTGGTTTTGATGTACTTTTATGGTTTCTAAATGTTCATTAACACCATGAAACCCGGTTTTGTACCAAAATCTAGTAATAGGAAGAAACCATAAGGAATATTCATGTTGCATAAAAACACATCTGATAAAAGGGTTATTGTGTTGCTCTTTTTGGGATTCTCCTTTTTTTGTTGTTCGGGTGCCATCATACTCGCTATCGTACATAATCCTTTTCCCATCACCTATTCGGTTGCAACCGAGGTAAAACACGGAGTATATGCCGTTATTGTGCGGTTTCCATCCGAAGCATCAGTCTCACAAGAAGAGTTAATTATCTTCGAGAATAACGCAGAGTTTCGGACACCGCGCCGGGTGACGCGGGGACCGGTGGACAACACGGGAATGACCTGGGATGATTACACTGTCGTTCAACTCACGGAAGGACAATGGCGCGACATCGACATGCTGCGGCAGACCTGGTGTCACCAACCGCCGACGTTTCGGACTCTCCAGCAAGATGATCCATTTTATGATGTTGGGTTAGATTGCGGTTTTCGGACAAAACGGGTCAAGGTGCCAACAGATCAACTTCCAGTGGCATTGATCGAATTAATCGGCCGTGTTCCCTCACCGAGAGACACCCCGGAGCGGTAAGGAGATATATGGACAATATCACCAATCCATTCATTTTGCTTGGACTCTATCCGTTGGTGGTCGCGGTGCCCACACTCATGCTGCTTGGGCAGGTCAGCTGATGGCATGCGTTGGCGTCCCGCTACCAACTGCGTGCGCTCCCGCCAGTGGAACGCCGCTGGTTCATCAGCGGTATGATTGGACATATTTCGTATCGTAGTACGCTGGTGGTCGGTGTATGCACCAGGGGGCTCTATCTCGCACAAATACCAATCTGTCGTCCTGGTCATCCGCCCCTATGCATCCCATGGTCTGCAGTGCATCATGTTCATTGTCCAACCGCATCCCTGATGACGGTCACAGTTGCCGCAACGCAGGACATCACCATTACGCTACCCGCTAGCGTACTCCAACCTGCATCTGCATATTTACCAACCCCACAAATGGAACGGCCCCTGCGTGGACCCTGGTGGGGTGTGGTCATCCTGTTCACCGGGCTTGGTGTTCTGTCCATCGTCTGGATATGGTTCGTCCTTTTTCGTAACATGTTTGGTTGAGCAGATTTTTCTGGCAGCAATGGCACAATCTCCAACGGCGACGGTGTCCTCGTCAGCGCCGGCACCACGACCTATGCGCAGGATCTCGCTGCCCCGCTGAGCCAGGTGCTCAGCGACGGGACGGCCAACTACCTCTACGGCCACGCGCGCCTGCGCGCCCTGGGTGGCCCCTGGTATGTCGGCGATGCCCTCGGCAGCGTGCGGCAGACGCTCGATGATGTGGGTGGGGTGTTGGGGAGCGTGCAGTACGATCCGTGGGGTGTGCCAACGACGGGAACGCCGCAGCCCTTCGGCTTCACCGGGGAACTGCACAGCGCGGGGCAGGTCTATCTGCGGGCGCGCTGGTACGCGCCGGGGAACGGTACGTTTACAAGCAGAGACCCGTTTGCGGGCTTCCCGGAAATACCGTACAGCCTGCATGCGTATCAGTATGCCTATAGCAATCCGGTGCGGTGGACCGATCCGAGTGGACAGTGTACTGACCTTGGGTTCGGGAGCAGCATTTACTGTGAACCTGGCGAGGAGCCGCTTACACCAGCGGAGGCAGAAGCGCTCTGTGGTCCCAAACCACCGTCCCATCCACGGACGGGACCAACCTCCATTTGCAACCCGCAACGCGGAGCATGGGAGCCACTGCTCAAAACGGGGACGATTGCGGTGGGTGGATTGCCATCCCTTGGGCGGGCATTGCCCGGATTGGGAATGGCCCTGCCCCTGCGCACTGGCCTGGGCCTCTACACCGTCGGGATCTTCCTCGGTAGCACCACACCGGGACAGGCCGGCGATCTGCTAAAAGCCTGGTATCTGCATGCGCGCGGCTACCCGCGGTCGCCCGCCCTGCTGAGTGTGCTGCTGGACCGACTGTGTGACTTGCTGCTGATGGGTCTGTGTGCCACGTTGGGCGTGATTGCGCTGGGACCGCTCCTGCCGCATCCCGCTGGATCCACCCGGCTGGTGCTGGGAATGGGCAGTGCCGTGCTGCTGCTTGCGCTGGTGCTCATAGCCCGCTGTTCTCGCCACTGGCTGCTGCTGCGGGCGCTCCCCGCCGTGCTGCCCGCGCGGGCCGGGACGATGCTGACGCGCTGGAACCGCCAGGTCGATGCACTGACGCTGCATCCCCGGCGGCTGCTGGTGCTGACCGGCACCTCCCTGGGAGCGGCCGGCGTCACCTTCGTCCGCTTCTGGCTACTCTTTGCTGCTCTCGATATGACACTCCCGCTGACACTGGTTATCGGCAGTACCGCCCTGATCTCCATCCTCCGGGTGCTGCCGATAACCATTGCCGGGCTCGGTGTGCAGGAGGTGGTGCTGCTGGCGATTCTGGTGCCGCGCGGCTATCCTCCGGAGCAGGCGTTGAGCGTGGCGACGCTGTTCCTGCTGTTGACCCTGGAGCAGATCCTGGTGGGGTATATCGTCTCGTTCTGGTACCCGCTGGGGCAGGGACAGACGAACCCCTACCACCGCCCTGCGCCTGCGGTGAGGGTGAACCAGCCATCCACAAATAGGAGAACTGTCTGCTGGTTGAGCGATCAACGCAGAGCCGCGGAGCCGCGGAGCCGCAAGAGAACTGAGCCGCTGGTTTCCTCACAAATCCCACTCGCTCCTCATCAATCGCCATTTGGTACCGATGCCATATCGTAGTAGCGTATGCTATAATCATTACAACAATCACATACAATATGCACTACCTGAGCATACTACTGAAAGATGCATATGTTACACTGTCTTCATCTACAGAAGCATGGGGCGTTTTTACCATTTTATAACCTTTGATTGACGGAGAGTACACGCGTCTGGTAGCGGGACGATCCCGCCAGGGAGAGTAATAGCAGGCTATGCGAATCTGCCGCAATCAACAGAGCCGGACGGGCTGCGGTAGCACCAACCCCGACACCGCCCAGCATTGTACGCAATGCGGTCGTCCGCTCAACTATGCCCTGCAGTTGCTGGACCCCGGCAGCATGGTCAACGGCTACCGGGTTGTGCGCCTCATCGGACACGGTGGGTTTGGCGCGGTCTACGAGGCCCGCAACCCTGAGCCTGATCCACCCACGATTGCACTCAAGGAGACCTTCAACCCGGACTCGATTACCAGTTTCGCGGGTGAGTTTGCGGTGCTGCGCCACCTGCACCACGACAACCTGCCCCACTACTACGCCACCTTTATTGCCAACGAAAACGGCTACCTGGTGATGGAATTGATCCCCGGTCAGAGTTTGCAGGAGATCCAGGCACAAACCGCCGACAGACGGCTGCGCGAGTCGCAGGTGCTGGGGTATGCCGTCCAACTCTGCGGCGTGCTGACCTACCTGCACACGCAGTCGCCGCTCATCCTGCACCGCGATATCAAGCCCGACAATATCCGCCTGACCCCCGATGGCCTGATCAAGCTGGTGGATTTTGGTCTGCTCAAGCAGGGCACCGACACGACCGCCAGTTCACGACGCGGGTTGACCATGGCCTATGCCCCGATTGAGCAGTATGGCAGCGGTCACGGTGGTGGGCCTACCGATGCCCGCAGCGACATCTACAGCCTGGGAGCTACGCTGTACCATCTGCTCACCGGGGAAGCGCCGCTCCCGGCCGCCCAACGGATTGCTGCCGGCGACGATCCCTTACCCGCGCCACAATCGCTCAACCCCCGGATCACGCCCCACGTCAACCAGGCGATTATGACCGCGATGGCGCTGACCCGGGATAAACGGTTTGCCACGGCTGATCACTTCGCCCAGGCGCTGTTTGGGCGTGCGCCCGCCGCACCGATTGATGACGATACGGTCAGGGTTGTACCATCCGGCGAGACAACGATGACCGTTCCCGTGCGGCCGGGATCCAATCCATATGCTACCCAGGGAACCCCGACAAAACCGGTCCCCACGCCGATACCGGAGAGGCCATCCGGCGGATCTGCGCCTCCGGTCAACCAGCCGGTTGCGTCCCCACAGGAGGTTCGCCGGCGACCGATTTTTCTGCGCGTTCCAGTGCTGCTTGCCGCACTGTTACTGCTGGGCGGCGGTTGGGCCTATCTGCGAGCCGAGTCACCTGCCCCGGAACAATCAGCGGGTGTCGCGCCTACTGCGGTACCTGTCGCGGAGAGTGTGTCGGGGGATGCTCCGCCCGACCAGTCGGCACCCGGCACACTGGATGCAACCGCCACTGCCCTCAGTGCTACCCAGACCGCGTTGGCCGCCGGAGAGATGACCGCCGTTGCCCGCGAAGCGGCGGCGGCCCAGAGCGGCACTGTAGCAGCACTACGTCAGACCGAGGAAGCGCTGATGCAAACGGCGGAAGCGCTGAGTGCCGCTCAGACTGCACCAACAGGCGTGCCCCGACGACCTGCTGCCGGAGATATTCCCTTCGGCGGGGGTTCTGCTGAGGAGCCGTCATCCTCAACGGGTGGCGGCTCCTCGGGTGAAGTGTGCGACCAGGCCACGGTGGTGGGGAGTATTTCGGAGTTGGCGATCAATCCCGAGCCCTTTATCAGCAGTAGCCCCGTAGGAGCAGCCCCGGCCGGCAGCCGCGTCACGGTACTCTGTGATACCACGACCAGCGATGAGCGCCTCTGGGTGCGGGTGCGCTACACGGGCATCGAAGGCTGGATGAGTACGCGCTATCTCGCGTTTGATGGTCAGTTTCCCACCGATGTTTGCAGCATCGGCACCGTCGTGGGCGATATCTCTTTTCTGGCAATCAATGTCGAAACCCGGCGCACCTCCGTTCAGCGCGGGCAGGTACCGGTGGGCGGGCAGGTCGAGGTTCTGTGTGTGCCCTCGATCAACGATGACGAACGTACCTGGGTTATGGTACGCTATGGCGGCACTGAAGGCTGGATGAGCACGCGCTATCTGGACATTGAGTAATTTAATCGGTTCTGCCGGGCAGCAGAACCAGATGAGGCAGATATGCACCATGATCGTAAGCATAATCGGCTGGTCTACAGCCTGACCGTCACAGTTGTCATTGTTCTGGCCGGATTGCTGGTCGGTGCAGCCCTGCTGCCGGCGCCGACGACCCGGCAGAGCGCCCTCTCCCCGGACGAGCAGGTGGATGACGAAGCACAACCGGCGCAATCGGCGCAACCGGCGCAACCGGCATCCGTGGAGCGGGCCGTCCTGAACCCGCTCACGACCCGAACGCCCATTCCAACGACCCGACCTGAACGCCGACCGACAACCACCGCCGCAGCCGTGCCGGAGGAGGCGAATTCGCTCGGTGCAGCCGGGGCGGCATGGCCCACACCTCGCCAGGAGCCGGGGCACAACCCGACAGCAACGCCGGTACCGCCCACGCCGGAGGTTGCTACCCCCATCCCGGCCGGCGCTACACCACTCCCGCCCGATCCAACCGCGCCGCAGGAGTTGGCCTATGTCTTTCCGGTACGGGGAACATGTCAGTATGGCCCCGATCATCACGACTACCCGGCGACTGATATCTTCTGCCCGGTTGGTAGTGAGTTTGTGGCACCCACCTCCGGTACAGTCGATTTTGTCAATCGGGTAGACCGCTGGAACCCCGAAACGAACATACCGGCCGACCGGGGCGGCATTATGCTTGCCATTATTGGGGACGATGGCGTGCGCTACTATGGTTCACATCTGCAGGATATCGTGCCGAGTCTTGAGCCGGGTGTACGGGTGGCGGCCGGTCAGTTGCTCGGCACCGTCGGCAACAGTGGCAATGCGCGCAGCACGCCGCCACATCTCCACTTTGGCATCTCGCGCCCGACCACCCCGGATGACTGGGAGACCCGGCGTGGCGAGGTTCCACCCTATCCCTACCTGCAGGCATGGGAGCGCGGCGAGATGCTTACGCCGGTCCTGCCCGCAGCACAACCGGCACAACCAACTCCACAGCCACCGCCGCCAACCCAACCGGTTGTCACCGCCGGGCCGGCCCAGGAATTGCAACCCCTGTTTGACCAGACCGGCGGCACCTTTGGCGGTATCGTCTATGATATTTCCACGCAATCTATCGTTTATAGTCACAATACCGACCTGATTTTCGCGTCCGCCAGTCTGATCAAAATCCCGATTGTGATGACCGTGTATCAGCTTGCGAACCAGGGCGTGGTCAGCCTGGATGATCAGATTGTGCTGCAGGCGAATGTGATTGTGGGCGGCAGCGGCTCGATCCAGTACAGCGCGCCGGGAACGGTCTACAGTGTGCGCGAGTTGTGCGCCCGGATGATCTATGACTCGGATAATACCGCCGCCAATATGCTGCTCGACCATATCGGTGGCTTTGCCCCGGTCAACCAGGTGATAGCCCAGGTGGGTGCCGGGCAAACCCTGCTCCAGCGCCGCATGATGGATATGCAGGCCCGGGCCGCCGGCATTGACAACCTGACCAGTCCCGCCGATATGTTTTTGCTTTTACAGACGTTGCACGACGGCACGCTGCTGGGGAGTGCCGCCTCGCAGGAAATTATCGGTTTTATGCAGCAGACCACCAACCGGCAGAAGATCCCGGCCTATCTCCCGCCGGATGCAGTGGTGGCCCACAAAGTCGGCTCGCTCACCGGGGTTGAGCATGATGCGGGCATCGTCTGGCTTTCCGATGGACGGCCGTATATCGTGGTCTTGATGAGCACAGCATTGCCCAGCAATGCGGTGGGGGTGGCAACCCTGGCGGAGGCATCGCGCATTATTTATGCCTATGAGCAGCAACTGCCGGGTTCCGCACCGTCCCAGTAGAATATCCTGGAAGTAGGCGTTTTGTGGTCGGGACGCACTTCTGCGCGTCCGCCGCCCATCCCGATGCAGGCCATGCTGCTCTGATATGGAGTACGGCGGCATGGCTGCCGCATATTGCGTGCCGAACAATGGAAAATCACCTGAAGACGGCACCAGAAACGCCTCCTGGTTGACATACACGGTACACTGATCAATGCAGATGACACCCGAAAGAACTTTCCCCGCAACCGGTAGACCGGGAACAAACGGTACGGGGAATGTAGGAAAAGCCATGGATCGCGCTCAGTTAACCCACATGCTGTTTGACCGCCTCCGCGCTGAACATGAAGCGGACTGGCTGGATCAGGTCTTTGTTGAACCAGTCGATTTTGAAACCGTCACCGGCATGCGTTCAACGGTAGTGTTTGGAGCCGGCGGATCAGGTAAAACCGCCCTGCGCCTGGCGCTGCAGACCTACCTCGCGCAGGCAGACCAGCCGCTACGGCACCTGGTGGTACACTGGCAACCCGCGCTGCCGGTCACGCAACCCGCGCTGAGTCAGGCGGTACAAACCTGGCTGACACAACTGCTTGATGTCTGCGCACTGGCGTTGCTCCGGCATATCGGCACCTGGCCCGAGACCTTTGTCGCCGCTCCCGAGTGGACCCAGGAAACGGTTGTCTGGTTTGTCAACAGCTATTTGCGGGGCGACCCAAGCCTGCATCTGAGCCGCCTGGAAGAGCTATGCCCCCCGGAGGGGGTTACCATCCTGCGCGAACTGACCACGCGGCCGCCACGTCCGGTGCTGTATGCGGATGTGCCGGAGACCCGCGTGATTATGGAACTGGTTAATGCGCTGCAACGCATGGGCATTGCCGGCGTCTGGGTAGTTATCGATGGGTTAGAGCCCTGGATGGATGCCGATGCCGGGCAGTTAACCCGGATGCTGAAAGCATTTCTGGCAACGCTTACGCTGTTCGAGGAGCCCGGGTTTGTGTTGAAGCTGATGCTGCCAACCGAGATCGAACCGGCGATCGCCGGCAGTGGCGGGATTGTGCGCCGCCGCCTGGATGTCTACCGGCTGGAGTGGACCCCGGAGCGGTTGACGCGTCTGCTGGAGCGGCGATTGGCGCTGGTCTGCGGAGGCGCACAGGGTACCCTCGCCGATCTCTGTGCTGCCCCGGATCTGCTCGCCTGGCTCAAGAGCTATGGCGGGCGCTTGCCGCGTGGCTGGCTGGAGTTGCTGCGCCCCCTGGTCGAAACATACCTGGCGCGCGGCGCGCAACAGCCGTTGACCCAAACCGACTGGCTGGTGCTGCAACAGCGGCATCCCCCGCGCCTCTGGCTTAACGCATTGACACAGCAGGTGTTTCTTGGTTATGGCGAAGTGACGGATATGCAGCCGGGTATCTACAAGATTCTCTACTATCTCTACACACAGCGGCCGCGCCTCTGTACGCGCAGCGAACTCTTCTACAAAGCCTATCGCGGCATCGAGTATGAACCGCAGGCCGCAGATGATCCCGGATGGGAATCGCCCCGGGATTGGAGCAGCGTCATCGACACGCTGCTCTGGCGTCTGCGAAAAGCAATCGAGCCTGATCCAAAACATCCGGTATACATTATTTCGAAGCGCGGTCAGGGTGTCCGCCTGGAGCATGTCTGGTGACGCGAAGCGGGGGGTGAGAGGTTCCGGTGAGGTAATTGCAAGGCAGATGTTGGCACGATGAGAATAAGTGCGAGTATACTCATAATAGAGATATGCTCTGCCCGACTCATCGCGCATAACAGGCTACCATACGTCAGGCTGATACCCGGCCAGGAACAAACGATGCTACCCTGTTCGCGCACGATACATCCCTTGAAATATCAGCCCGACTCTACCGACCAGGGAGATCGTTGTGCATCTGTTCGAGACAACTACTAATCTTGTGGAACTCCGGCTCCGCGAACTGGGGTTTCAGTTTAACCCGTTTGAATATCTGGAAGCATCCGGTGATGCCCGACTGGGCGAGTATCTGATCGGGCATGAGACCTTCGCCGTCGCCTGGGCCGAGACGCCAACCTGCGTGTTTGCCCCGGCCGGTGGCGGCAAAACGGCCATGCATGTCTACACGACCCGGGCCTGCTGGGTAGGTGTTGGTGGGATGCATCCCTTCCCCATACCCTATCTGCTGACGGCATACCCGTTTGAGCACTACCCGCCGACCCTGGAGAGCCATCTGCGCAACCTGGTACGCTCCGGCGCAATTGCGCTGCTGATCGGGTTAGCCTTCCGGCCGGAGCGCCTGCTGGGTCTCGACCCGCCCGAGCAGCAGCGCCTGGCAACCTTCCTCGCCGGTACCCTGCCGGGACCGCTGCAACGCTACCTGGCAATTCTGCGCCAGGCCAACACACCCTTTGTGCTGCCGCCCCTGCTGCATCGCGCCTATGTCCTGCCCAATCCACCCACCGCCATGATCTTGATGCGCCTGTGCGATGTGCTGGAGGCCGCCCTGACCGACGAGCCGGTCGCCCCACCGGCCCCGGAGGCCGGGTTTGAAGAACTGGTTGACCTGCTCTTTCGGGTGTTAGGCTTTCGCTCAATCCTGCTGCTCGTCGATGGAGCCGATGCCTTCCCGGAGACCAGTGACGACCCGGTAGCGATTACCGAGTGGCTGATGCCGATGTTTGCCCAGGCGCAGCGCTGGGCCGCGCGCAAGATCTACCTGAAAGGGTTTTTGCCGCTGGAAACTGAGTCGGTTCTCAATGAGCGTATCCCGAATTTTGCCGCCGAAACCGCGCGCGCGCGCCTGCAGTGGACGCCACCGATGCTGGCGGAACTTATTCGCAAACGCGTTTATGTTGCCGGCGGTGGTGAGTTCGATAGTCTCGACGCGATCAGCAGCCCGGACCTGCGGGACGTGGAAGCGATCCTGGCCGCATCGGTCGCCCCGCTACCACGCGAACTGCTCATCCTGGTCCGCCGCGTTTTTCAGGAATATGTTCAGAGAACGCCTGATGTCACGGGTTATCTTGACCCGGCAGATATAGACAACGCCCTGGCATGGTATCGCAGGCACCCGCGGAGCAGCTACCATCACTCATGAAATCATACACAGGAACGCCATGAATACGCAACCACAACAAAGCAGCCGGCACAGAGCAACAGGGAGCAAAACGATGACGGTTCACTCTGCTGGTGTCGTGATTGGAGAGACGTAATGAGTGCAATGTTACCATATGATGCAGAAAAGTTTGTTAATCGTGAAGAAGAAATAAACCTTGTTATCAATAGCATTCAACATATGCGCAATAGGCAGGAGCATGTTGCGCGGACGCTGATTTTTCAGGGGGAGCGGGGCAGTGGCAAAAGCTGGCTCTCGTTTCATCTTAAGCGCCAGATCTTGCCGGCGCTTACGGATGTCACCGCGCTCCTGGTCAGTCTGTTTCCGCGGCCCGAACAGCAGCAGGCCCAACCCGGCGAGTTATTTATCAGCGATCACCAGCAAGAGCCCGAAGCATTTACCCGGCAGATTACCCACTGGGTGAGCGAACAGGTCAGCGCAAGCATACCCGCGCATGCTTCGCTGCGTGAGTTGACGGCATGGCTGGCCCGTGAAGTCGAAAAGCAGAGTAATAGCACCCATGTCCTGGTCTTGATTATCGACTCGGTCTTCGAGGCCGACTGGCAACTCCTGAAAGCCCTTGAGGACTATCTGCTGGCCCCCCTCGCGGCCCTGCCGAATGTCCTGATTGTGATGACCGGGCGGGGCCGGCTCTACTCCTGGGAGTCGCCCTACCTGCGCGTGGATGTCAACCGCCACCCGCTGGACACATTTACGCTGGAACAGATCCGGCAGCAACTGCAACGACAGGCTCCCGGCAAAGAACAACTGGCCGGCGATATTCTGGAGTTAGCCAGTGGCTATCCCGGTGCCAATGTGCTCCTGGCCCAGTTTAAAGATGAATCAGGTGGCCTGAACCAGGTCGTCAATGAACTGCTCAGTGTCATACCCGAACATAAACTGGCCCATGTGCGGCCCTACCTGGAAGCGCTCTGCATTCTGGATGGGTTTCGGGACGAGGAGATCCCGGCCATGGTTGGTGCCTATCAAAACGATCCCATACTGGAGAATCAGACCAGCACGAGCGAGGCCCGCTCCATACGCAGCATGCTGCTTGAAACCAACCTGGTACGCTGGGAAGAAGGACGCTATCGGATTGATCAACCGATCTGTTTGCTCTTGCGAAGTTTGCTCTTTGAGCAGAAGCAAGCGATCTGGTGTCGCCTGCAGTGTCGGGCCTATCAACTCTACCTGACCTGGGCCGAGAAGTTTGCGCGTGGGCGCGACTATTTTATGGAGCGCGCCGCGCTGCACGCCGGCACGCTGAGTGCGGCAGGGTATGACCCGGCAGACTGTCTCAACGGATCCGAATCTGCCGGCGTAGCGCAGAATGCCGACCGCTCCCGGGTATCGCTTGGCATCTGAGACGTCCCATACGGCGTATACAGTTTTCATGACGACAAAGGTTTAGTTGCTATGACGAATACATATCCAGAATCTCGTTTTACCGGCGTCTATGCTACCCCCGAACTGGTTGGTCGTGCGCGTCTGCGCAATCAGATCCAGCAGGTACTGGCAGAACCATCAACTCAGGCGCGTGCGATCTTTCTGGTTGGTCAGGGTGGCATCGGCAAAACCCGCCTGCTGCAGACCGCGCTGGAAACGGCCCAGGAGATAGGTCTGCTCGCCGCCGAGCATCTGATCGACCTGTATGATATGCCCAATCATACCCCCGGCGGATTGGCGCAGAGTATCTACCATGTGCTTCCGGTCGAACCGTTTCGCCAGTACGAGCGCGAGTATCGCAGCCTGCAGCGCATGTTTGCCACGGGTGACACCGCCGGGGTAGCCGAGCAGACTGCGCGCGTGTTTACGACGTTCGTGCAAAATTTGCAGACCCTGGCGCGCCGGGAAAAAATCGTGCTGGTGCTGGATACCGCTGAGCGCCTGGTGTATCAGACGGTCCAGGCACCCGGTGCCGAACCTCAGTTTGCCGAGTCCTGGAACTGGCTGGCCGAGATTATTCCCCAACTGAACAATATTGTCTTGCTGATTGCCGGCCGGCCGGAAGCTGAACCGCTGCGCCGGAGTTTGCAGGCCGGCATGCCCGACGGCATTGTCGATATCGCGGTTGAGCCCTTCGATGAGCAGGAAAGCCTGGACTATTTTGATGCGGTTGCGCGACTGGCCCGCGATGAACATGATCCCGGCCTGGCACGACGGATTGACCTGCTCTCCACAGATTATCGCCGGCTGGCGCATCGGGCTTCCGGTGGGCAACCGATCCTGCTGGCACTGCTGGTGGATTACCTGAGCCTGGCCCCCACCGGGGATGTTCCCGATATTTTGCAGGCTCCGGTGCGGGAGATCCTGGCCCAGCCCGAGGCGGAACTCCCCGCGATTCGCGCCGGATTTGAAGCCCAGCTTATCAACCGGCTGATCTGCACGCCGGGCATGAGCGAAATAATCGAGGCATTGGGCCGCGTGCCCAAAGGGAGCGACAACCTGCTGCTGGCCCGCCTGATCGGTATATCGCCCGATGATGCCGAACAGCGCCTGCATGCGATTAAGCAACTCTCCTTCATTAAGGTGCGTGACCAGCGCGTCTTTCTCCACGACGAGATGTACCGGCTGCTGCAAACCCACATCTATGATCGACCGGAGGATGCCCCCCGCGCCGATGAGGCGTTTGAAATCATCGTGCAGTACTACAAAGATCAACTGGCGCAGTGCCGGCGCACACTTGATGCAATCTATGCGCCGGTTGAGCTCGAGGGCAAGGAGCGACTGGATGAAATTGAACTGGCGCGCGTGTCGGCCATTCAGCAGGCATTGACTATTGAGATTGTCTACTACCAGTTGCGACAACAACCCGGCTGGGGCTTTCAACACTACTTCCGCGCCGCCAAAGATGCCTCGAACACCAACAACGCCGCCCTCGATGCCCAACTGGAGGCCGAGATGGTGACATTCCTGCAAGAACGTGATCCCGGCGGAAAGCTCACAGTGATGGAGGGTCTGGATCGGCGGTCAGTCATGTCGGTACTGCTGCTGCGACCAGTGATCCGCGCCTTCCCCAGCCTGACGCCGGACCAGTTTCTCGAGCGAACGGCGGAACTGCGCCGGCAGATCGAACACCTGATTAATCCGGAACCAGCCACGGATGATTTGCGCATCGCCCTGGCATCGTTGAGCGTCTGGGAGGGCCAGGCGATGACCTATATCGGTGATGAGCCGCATATGCGCCAGGCCCAGCACAAGTTTGCCGAGGCCATCCAGCAGATCGATACGTTTCTGGCAGCGGTACCGGCCGGCGACTTCCGCAATGAGATCCGGCGCTGGCGGGCGAAATTTGCGCTGGCGTTCGCCTATCGGGTGCGGGGCTATTTCCGGCGTGTGCGCGGCCTGCTGCCCGACTCCATCGAGGATACGCGTAAATCGGCGGCGCTCTGGCGTGAGATGAAGATGGAAAATGAACTGGCGACCAGCCTGAATAATCTCGGCTTTGCCCTGAGTAGCATCGGTCAGCGCGAGGATGCCCGCTCGCTGGTTGAGGAGGCGCTTGAACTGCGCCGGGCCCGTGGTTCGCGCTCCCTCGTCGGGCTTAGTCTGAACACCCTGGCGCTGATCCGCTTACGCGATAGTGCCTATTCGACGGCGGTTGATCTCTCCGAGCGCGCCCTGACCCTCTTTCGCGCCCTCCGAGATCAGCGCGGGGCGGGGCTGGCGCTGATTGCGCTGAGCGATACACTACGCCGTTACAGCGAAGGTACTTTTATGCTGACCGTGGAGGATAAGATCAGGCATCTGCGCGAAGCATGCGACTGTGCGCAGGAGGCCCGCAGTATCTTTGAGCAGACTGGTGAGCGGGAACGCCAGATTGAGACGCTGATCAACGAGGGATGTGCCTACCGTGACTGGGTTAGCTTGCGCCGGAGCCATCCCAATCCACGGGATAACGTTGAACGGTTGGTTGCGAAGAGCGAGCAGTCGCTACGCATGGCTGTCGATCTGGCGGGGCCGGAACTACTCTATCGCAAGGTTGATGCGCTGATCAACCTGGGTTGGCTGGGCTTCTCTGCGGGTATGTACGATCTGCTGACCGAGGCGACGGAGCAGGCCGAAGCCGCCATTCCTGCCGCATACCGCTTTAGCACCGCGCATGGAATGCCCACCATTCCCTGGGAAGAAGCGCAGATGTTGCTCTGGCCGCAACTCGGCAAGCTACATATCCTGTATGGACATCGCGCCTTTCAGGATCTGGTCATGCTATCCGGCCCGGCCCGCGCCGGCACCCTGGCGGAGATAACCCGCCACTATACGCTGGGACTGGAGTATAACAACCTGCATGGCAGCGATTTTCCCGGGTTACGGTCAGCCCGCGACCAGGTCTATAATCACCTGAAGCGCCTGGAAGTATCCGACCTGCACACCATCGCACAGCAGGTTATCCAGACCACATCCGCGTTTCATCTGAAGTCCTCGACCCTGCAAGAACTTTTGCAGAACCGGGCACTGTGGTATGGTTGATCGTGCCACGCAGCTTTCAATTCCACTTTCTTTCCACAAAAAATTTGCACTTTGTGCAAATTTTTTGTGGAAAGAAAGAAATCTTCCGCCCTGCCGCAGGCGATATCAACTTCCGGGGGAGGGACTACGTAACTCCTGTCAATGGCACAAGTTACACGGTCGGTCTGCAAACGGGGTGTTTGATCAGATGAAGGGCAGATTCGCCTGCGGCAGCATGGTACTTGTTTTTTCTTTTTCACGAAGATGTTGCTCTATGAGCAACATTTTTGTGAAGAAGATCCGGAATCTTCCACCCTGCCGGGGGCGAAACCAGTTTCCCAAGGAGGGACTACGTAACTCCTGTCATTGACACGACTTATGCGGTCGGTTCCAAACCAGGTGTTCACCTGGATCAACGGCTCGATTCGCCTCCGGCAGGGCGGTATCGGACATCTTTTTGCTAAAAATTTTGCATTCTATGCAAAATTTTTAGCAAAAAGTTACAAAATGTACCATGCTGCCGCAGGCGAATCGGCGCTTCGTCTGATCAAACGCCCGGTTTGAATGCCCACCGCGTAACTTCTGTCAATGAAACGTGAAAAGTAGATATCGGGTTGAGACACTCGTTTTGGCGCTAAAACAGTACCTGACACGCTATCAAGCACAACATTTGTATGCTGTGCTTGATGCTTTTATCTCCTCGTGTATAATTATGCAGAAACGTAGTATTCACGCTTCATGGCTGCGTGTGTATGAAGGAAGGTTTGGTACATGGTAGAAAGTCCGCGCATACTGAGCAGCCGCATTGTTGACTCTCCCGATACAGACTGTGCCTGCCCCACCACTGGTTTGATTCACCCCCGACCCGCTGTACCCACCGCCGCGCGCTTCTGGCAGTCTGCGCCTGATCGCTATCATCTGCAACTTCCCGACAGGCATGAACTGGTCTGTAGTCCGTCCACAGGTGCAGACATTGCGGTGCTTAACGCGCCGGCCATAGCCCTGCTGGAGGCGTTTGACACGCCGCGCCCCCTGCAGCCTGATCCGGGCACGCCCGCGCCGGCCGATCCAGGCATTTCCGCAGCGCTGGCCGATCTGGTTGCCGCGCGGTTGCTCCAACCGATTGGAGCTACTAGCCGACCAGTTCAACCGCCGCCGGAGACACTCACGGCCTGGCTGCACCTGACCAGCGCATGCCCGCTCCGCTGCAGCTACTGCTATGTGCCCAAAACCGCAGAGACAATGGATGGGGCAACTGGACGGGCGGCTGTCGCAACGCTCTTCCGTACCGCTGAACAGCACGGCATCAGGCGGCTGACCCTGAAGTATGCGGGTGGGGAACCGGCGCTCTGTTTTCCGCTGATCCGCCGGATCCATGACTATGCCCGGCAACGGGCCGACGCGACGGGGATTGAACTACACGCGGTCGTTTTGAGCAGCGGTGTAGGGTTGCCGCGGACCATGCTCGACTACATGCGCGATACGCATATTCGGCTGGTACTCTCGCTGGATGGCATTGGTGCGGCCCACGATGTGCAGCGCCACTCCCGCCATGGTCGGGGGAGTTTTGCCGAAGTTGCCCGATCACTGGAGTATGCGCTTGCATCCGGACTGCAACCCAGCCTGTCCATCACCGTGACGGATCACAATGTTGACACGCTGCATGAAACCGTTGCATTTGCCCTGGAGCGGGGGTTGCGCTTTCATCTGAACCTGTACCGCAGCCATGAGCAGTCCGCTCTGGAGCCCCAACCTGCGCTGCTCACGAACCAGTCGCGGATCATTGCCGGCATTCAGGCAGCCCTGGCGCTGATCGAAACACATCTACCGGAGCAACGGATCATTGATGGGTTGCTGGACCGCGCCACCTTTGGACAGCCGCACATGCTGACCTGCGGGGCCGGGTCCAACTACCTGGTTGTTGATCAACGCGGCCGGATATCGCGCTGCCACATGGATATGGCACAACCGCTGACCGATCTACAGGCAGACGACCCCCTACAGGCAATCCAGAGCGACACGACGCACAACCTGAACATCGCCGTTGACGACAAGGCAGGATGTAGTGACTGTCCGTGGCGCTACTGGTGTGGCGGTGGTTGTCCCCTGTTTACCTTCCGCACCACCGGCAATGCCGCAGCGAAATCGCCATACTGCCGGATTTACCAGGCGCTCTATCCGGCAATCTTGCGTTTGGAGGGGTTACGCCTGCTGAAGTGGGGCAACTCAGCATAAGAGCTACGCCGCGCTCATCATGTCGGAAAATGCCTGCACAATCTCCGGGTCGAAGCAGGTACCGCTATGTTCAAAAATGTAAGACCAGGCGCGTGGAGCCGGCCATGCTTTGCGGTAGGCCCGATTCGAGCAGAGCGCGTCCCATGTGTCAACTACAGCGCAGATACGCGCACTCAGTGGAATATCCGCGCCACGGAGTTTATCGGGGTAGCCTGTCCCATCCCAGCACTCGTGATGATAGCGCACCACATCCAGAGCCGGTTCTAAAAAAGGTATGGCGGCGAGCAGGTTATATCCATGCAGAGGATGGCGTTCAATGATGGCGCGTTCGTGTGCATCCAGCGCGCCGGGCTTATCCAGAATCGCCTGCGGAATACGGAGCTTCCCAATGTCGTGCAGGAGCGCGCCCCACTGCACATACAACACCTCGCGTTCCGCTACGCCGAGGGTGCGCGCCAGTTGCACACTCAGGGCAGCAACCCGCCGCGCATGCCCCGGCATATCTGCATTATGTAATGTCAAGAAACCAATGGTACCTTTGATACATGCATCACACATCCGGTTCAGACCATTCGAGATAATCGGCAGGTCTAGTCTGTGAAAATGGAAGAATTCGCTCTGGTTTACGCCGGGTAGGGTTATCATTGTTGCCGGACTCCTCTCAATGCAGATACGTTGTTTCTGTCAATGAAAGGAGTTACGCGGTGCGCATTCAAACGGGACATTTCACCCGATGGAAGCCGGATTCGCCTGCGGCAGCATGGTACTTTTTTATCTTTTTCACAAAAAATGTTGCATAAAGTGCAACATTTTTGTGAAAAAGAATGGGATCTTCCGCCCTGCCGGAGGCGATTCGGGCCGTTTATTCAGGCAAATGCCGGGTTTGGAACCGACTGCGTAACTCCTGTCAATGATTGGAGTATACGGCATCGGGTATAGGCGTAGACTTTCGTCTTCCTCGAACCTCGCTCCCCACTTGCTTGCCATGCCCTATCGGCAACCTCACCTAATCCGCACATAATCCGCACATGGCCGAACGACGCCGGTCTACTTGCGCTTCTTCTTCCGCTGGTTCGCTTTGCGCGCAGCCGACGACTGTTTGCGCTTCTGCCTGGTCTTACGGCTCTGCTTGCCCGTGCCCGACGAGCCGGTTAACTCTGACGGCAGGCGGGCCGGGAGGGGTGCCGAGCGAGACTGCGTCGGCGCGCGCTCATCCGGGTCTGCCGGGAGTCCGGCCCGCTTCCGCATGTTCCGGTGCTGGGTCTTCCAGCGGCGTACCGACTTTTCCAGCAGCGGGTCGTTCGCGTCAGGCTCCTGACCAAGTTCATTGAGCACTACCCCCCAGTCTCCATGGATCATCTCATCAACCTGACCCAGTTCAAAGGCCTGACGCATCTCCGGCAGTGCCTCAACTGCCTGAATGCCAAGCAGTGATGAGATGATAAAGGAATTGATGATTGCATCATTCTGCGCGGCATCCTGCAAGACACCGCGCAAGATCGGTACAATCCGGGGCCGGAGTTCCGGATGAAACTGTGCCATTTTTGCGAGCGCATCGGCGGCATAGGTACGCCCATAATGCCAGCGCGTCGGGTCATGCATGTAGCGCACTAACGGCTCCAGGGCTACTTCCCCCGCCCGCCCTAACATCTCCACCAGGGCGGCATCTACCCAGTCGTTCTGAAGATTGAGCAGCGGAATAATCTCTTCCACCACATCTGAGATATCGAGCCCGGCCAGGACATACACCGCGTGGATCGGGGCATAGGCTGCATCAGTGTCACCTGGAGCCGTATTGAGTTCCCGGTCACGCGCCATACGCGCCAGGTCGGGCACATGGCTCTGGTTGAAGCCCAGCTTGTTGCGGCGGAGCTCGATCCCCGGCTGGTTCGGCTTGCCCAGATTGCGCAGGGAAGCCACAGCGGCGGGATAGGGCGCGTCGGTCGGCACCAGCGTTGCGAGAACATGCGCGCGCACCGGCCGACTGAGGTCGCTGCCATCGCCGCCCCAGTCAATCATATCAAAGCCGGGAGGCTGCTCCAGGGGAAGCGTCTCCAGATCAAACGGTTCGTTCCAGTCGTAGGTATCCCAGACACTGGGCTGATTCTGCTCATCCATAGCTGCTCTTCCTCAGTTACACGACCTACGCGGTGGGTGTTCAAACCGGACGTTTGACCGGATGAAAGCCGGATTCGCCTGCGGCAACATGGTACTTTTTATAGTTTTCACAAAAAATCTGCGCTTTGTGCAAATTTTTTGTAAAAACGAATGGTTTCTTCCGCCCTGCTGGAGGCGAAGAACACCTTACCGTGGAGCACCGCGTAACGCGTGTCAGATAACAATAATAGTTTTGATCTGCAAAATATGTGCCGGCGAGTCGGCGCTGTTCCGGCTGAACGGTAAACCTGCATAGCTCACTCTAACAAAATAATCGACTCCCACAGGGGAGGCGATCCATGAGCTACCGGCCGGACGGGAACTGCGCGCTACGGTTCGATCTGCACACCCGGCCCAAACGCTACATAGCCCTCGATATGCCGGGCAGCATCTTTCGTTTCGGGATAGTACCAGACCGCATCGGGGTTGGTTTCGCCGTTTACTTCAAGCGTGTAGTAACGCGCGACCCCCTTCCAGCCACAGGTTGTCTGTTTCGCACTCTCCTTAAAATAGCTGCAGTTCATCGACTGCGGGGGAAAATAGTGATTGCCCTCAACCATCTTTGTCTGATCGCTCTCAGCAAGTACCGCACCATTCCAGATTGCGCGTGGCATAGTCTATTCCTCCTGAAGATATGCATAGTTTTGCAAGCAACTTCTTTTTATTGTACGGGGTTTTTGCACTGCCAGTCAAGGTATTCGATATCACACGCAACCCGGGTGCAAGGCCCGGCATGCCCGGTGAAGGTGACGCACAGCAACCGGCAGTTACAGTGCATCACCTGTCCAGCACTCCCACCCGGCATCAATGATTATCCAGGTCGGCGTGAGGCGCGGGTTGCGCCATCACCTTCGCAATCACGCGCAGATCCAGCCACCACTGCCGCTTGGGGCGGCTGTTGGCATAGTCCATCATGCGGGGCATATCTTCGAGGTTCGAGAGCGCTACCCGCCCGCCCTGCAAGCCGATAAACGCCGCTCCGGGCGGATCATTCTGTGCCTCCTCGATCAGAAAGTCGATACACTTGCTTGCCAACCGGGTGCCCTGGATGCGGTCAAACGGCGTTGGGCTGCCACCCTGCTGCATATGGCCCAGGATCGCCTGGCGGACATCAAAGAGATTCCCGCCCTCTTCCTCAAAGAGCGCGCTCATAAAACTGGTGGTGTAGACCGGGTTGACTGCCTCATTGCGAATAATTAACCCCAGCCGCTTGCCGCTCTTGAACCCGCGCAGCATATACTCCAGATCCGCCTGCATCTCGCGTAGCGTCACGCCCTCCTCCGGCAGATAGACCCGCTCCGCGCCGGTCGCCAGTCCACTCATCAGCGAAAGATACCCGCAATGGCGGCCCATCACCTCAACTACAAAGCAGCGGCGCGAGGCCACCGCCGACTGTTTAATCTTATCTACCGCCTCGACAATGCTGTTCAACGCCGTATCCGCGCCGATACTCACATCGGAGCCGGGCAGATTGTTGTTGATCGACGCCGGCAGACAGATGATCGGAATATTGAACGCCGAGAAATTCTCGCGCTCACGCAGCAACTCGTGGGCAGTCTGATAGCCGCTCCAGCCGCCAATCATCAGTAGACCCTGAATATTCCACTGTTCAATCTGACGCGCCATGGCATAAAAATCCCGTCCATGCGGGATCTTGCGGTTCGTCCCTAACTCCGAGCCACCGGATACCGTCCAACCGGCGACACTCATCCAGTGCATCTCTTCTATTTCGCCATCGATCATGCCCCGAAAGCCATTCCGAATGCCCAACATCACATGGCCTTTATCCAGACCGAGCCGCACCGCCGCCCGCGTTGCGGTGTTCATGCCGGGAGAGGGACCACCCGCATTCACCACTGCCAGCCGCAGCGGATTCTGGTCAGAAGGTGGTTCATGCGGCAGGGCACGGACGAACGTACGTAGCGTGCGGAAGGCTTCCTTAAAGCTGCTCCCGCGCAGATCCATCGCCTCATCATAGTTGTGAGCGGCAATAGATTTGGCAACGGCGCGCGTCTTCTCGACACAATCCATCAGCGGCGAGCGGGTAATCTGGTTGTTCTGCATCCCAATCAAAAACGCTTCGCCACTTGAGCGCCCGGACACAATCTCATCAACCGCCGCATAGCCAAGCAGCGTGCTCATATAACGGTCAAACGCACTGGGAGCCCCACCGCGCTGCACATGCCCCAGGATGGTTACCCGGGTATCTTCACCCAGGCGCTCCTCCAGCACCTGTTTCACATAGTCGCTGGTAATCGGGGTGCCATCCCGGTCCCGTGCGCCCTCGGCCACAACCACGATGGTATCCCGACGACCGGCTTCACGCCCCGCTTGCAGGATCTCACACATCTTGTCTTCCCAGTTATCTACATCCGGGGGGCTCTCCGGGATCAGCACCCAGTCAGCGCCGGTCGCCAGTGCGCTCATCAGCGCCAGGTAGCCGCAGTGACGGCCCATCACCTCGACCACAAAACTGCGCTGGTGGCTGGCCGCTGTACTACTGATCGCATCTATCGCCTCGGTAATACGCTGCAATGCCGTATCGGCCCCAATGGTCATATCGGTGCCGAACATATCATTGTCGATTGAGCCGACCAACCCGGCAATAGTCAGGTTGGGATGCCGGTCCGCCATTTCCCGGCTCACCTGGCCTGTCTCGACTAACTCTTCGAGGAGGCCAGACCACTCCTGCCGAAAGGTATTTGCGCCGGTAAGGCTGCCATCACCGCCGATAATGACCAGGCTATCAATATCATGCTCCAGCAGATTGCGCGCCGCCTGCAACCGTCCTGCGCGCTCCCGAAACTCGGCAGAGCGGGCCGTGCCAATAATTGTCCCTCCCTTATGTAAAATACCACCGACGGAGTCCCAGGTCATCTTACAAATACTCGCGCCACCGCTCACCATCCCGTTATAGCCTTCGTAGATCGCATAGACATCCGTGCCCCGATCCAGCGCTGTACGGACAACCGCGCGTACTGCCGCGTTCATTCCTTGCGCATCGCCACCACTGGTCAGTACGCCGATATTTTTTGGCCGATGTACAGACATTTGGCACTTCTCCTACTAATCGCTGTCGTCGGTTTGCATCTTTCTAACCGCCTATTCCCATTCCTACGCACTTCAACCGGGCTTGCTTCCGTTAATAACACGACTTACGCGGTTGCTCACCCGAAAGGAAATTTCGCCTCCGGCAGGGCGGAAGATTCCATTCTTGTTCACAAAAATTTTGCACTTCGTGCAAAATTTTTGTGAACAAGATCAAAACGTACCATGCTGCCGCAGGCGATTCTGCCGTTCACCGGGTGAAACGCCCGGTTTGATGAACCACCGCGTAACGCGTGTTAATAACAGGAATTACGCGGTCGGTTCCAAACCAGGCGTCTGCCTGGACAACCGGCACGATTCGCCTCCGGCAGGGCGGTATCGGACATGCTTTTTCCGGAAAAAGACAAAACGTACCACGCTGCCGTAAGCGAAATACGCCATCATCGGGAGCAAACGGCCCATTTAAATGCGTACCGCGTAAGTCCTGTTAATAATAGCAACAGGTCTGCTATTCGACAAATAGGTATCAGAACATACGTCCCCTCCCTCCCAGACGGGACGCGATGATTTGTAGAGCCCCACGCCAAACGTACCGGCACGACCAGTGGACCCAAACGGGCCGGCCGGCACTCTCCCTGAGGCAGACAGGCAAGAAGCAGATTGTGATAACATCGGGAGTAACTACTGTAGGAATATTGTACCGCGTTTTGCGGCCAATGATCTACCGGCGCAACTCGGCTGCCGCGCGCACCGTCTGGAAATGAATATCCACGGTATCCTGTACCCGGCGCGCATACCCGCCCGCCATGGTTATTGCAAGCGGGATACCAGCGTTACGGCACTGCTCCAGCACCAGCATGTCGCGCTCGGCCAGGCCGCTCTTGCTCACGGCGAGCCGTCCCAGCCGATCATCAAAATAGGGGTCCGCGCCCGCCAGGTAGATGGCAAGTTCCGCCCCGGCCCGCTCCAGCGCCTGGTGCAGACCGCGCTCAAACGCAGCGAGATAGATCAGATCATCGGCACCATCCTCGAGCGCAATATCCAGATCGCTCGGATGCTTCCGAAAGGGGTAGTTTTTCGCGCCATGGATCGAGAAGGTAAAGATGGTCGGATCATCCGCCAGGATCGCCGCTGTCCCGTTGCCCTGATGCACATCGGCATCAATAATCACCACGCGCCGGACATGCCCTTCGGCCTGCATGGTGCGAGCGGCAACCGCGCTGTCGTTAAACACGCTGTAGCCCGCCCCCTGGTCGGCAAAGGCATGGTGCGTGCCACCCGCCAGGTTCACCGCCACGCCATCCTGCAGCGCCGCACGGCAGGCGGCAATCGTTGCTCCCACCGAGCGCCGTGACCGCTCAACCAGTTCTGCGGACCAGGGGAAGCCGATACGCCAAATCTCCTGCGTGGTCAGCAAGCCGGCACGCACACGCCGCAGATAGTCCGGAGTGTGCGCACGGATGATCTGCGCATCGGTGGCCGCCTCCGGCAGGCAGAGCTGTTCCGGCGGAACCAGTTCATACGCGCTGACCTGCCGGCGCAGCAGCGCATATTTTTGCATAGGGAAGCGATGCTCTGGTGGGAGGGGGAGAACAAAGACGTCGGAGTAAAAAATTCTCATGGGATAATCGGGAAGATCTCTAACATTCTGAAGAGTTATCGGCGGCGCTCCCGCTTACCATCATGCGCAGGAATGCAATAAACTGCTCGATATCCGCAGTACACAGATCAATCGCCCGAACTGCACTGCCATTCAAGGGTTGAACCTGGGACCAGTCCAGCTTAAATCCATAGATGTGACGAACAATATGACGAAATCGGCGATACTGCTCCAAAAGTTCAGCAGTCTCAGTCTGAAACACTGCCGGCCCGGCACCGGGAAGCGGTACCTTCATTTGATCGAGTAAGTCACGGTGCCGGTTCCCTCCAGTTGGAACATGGCGATCGATTTCTTTAGCGATCCGATTGCACATACCTTCAACCCCATTGTAGAGGTCGTGCAGCATACTCCCTAGAGCGCGCAACTCAAACGAGTCTGGTTCATGCAGACCAATGCGTGCCTGAGCATCTAGCAGTTCAGCCTTGAGTTGCAACAATTCACCCAATTGAATTGTCAACTCATCAGCCAGCCGCTGCAACGGGATCGCGCTCATACAGCAGTTTTCCCTCAGTCACGATGCGCCGGGAGAATTCTTCCGAAACCTGGTTCAAATCCACCAGATCGACAGAGAAACTACTCTCGCGCTCCACAAAACCCAGCGCCTCAAGGTAGCGCGCGGCGGGCAACCCGCTGACCGCCAGATCGATATCAGTTTCCGGAGAAAAAACACTCCCCCACGCTAACGACCCGAAGAGATAGACCGCTGCAACGTCAAACTCCTCAACAAGCCGCTGACCGAGCCGCTCGGCTTCGTGCAGCAATTGCAACGGGGGTAAAACAACATCTGGCTCCCCGGAGCTATGTCGTGCAATCAATGGAAACAGGCACTGTCCCACCTGCTGCCGCAACTGCACCAACCCGGCATCATCGGTCCTGTTCCGCCAGGGCAGACGTACACGCACCGCCTGCTTATCCCGCCAGTCGGTCAACCGCTGATCAAGATCCGCAATAATATCGTTCATAAGTGCCCAGCGACCCTCCCGCAATGTTACATCCCACACGATCAATACCACTGGCAAGCTCAATGCTTCCCAGTGGATTACATCCTTGACCGCGATATTTTTGTAAACCAGGTGATCATCCTTGCGGCGTTCGTGGAGATTCGTGACACTTTTTTCCTGGACATGAAACATAACACCAGTCGCGCGGCCCTCGAAGTAGATATGCACAACAAAATCTTCACCCAGATCGGGCACAGGCGCGGCGATAACCCAGCCAAATTCAGCCAGGCGCTCGCTTAACTGGTTACGGCTGAGCTGCTCTTGCCGCATCTGGTCGGTATAGCGCGCCGGGTTCACCATCATACATCACCTTTACTCCGCGCAGGATACGTTCATTTTTCAGGCATACTCAATTATAGCACAATCGTACCAGCATCATGCCCAGGACCGGCACTCCCGCTTTCCCCACCCTCAGCGCCGCGCTAACTGCGTCGCATCAAACTGCCACCATGTGTTCACCGCCGCAATCAGATCCTGGTTCACCATTTTTTCATAGGAGAAGAGCACCACATGCTTCTGAAACTCACGCCGCACCAGTTCCACCGCCGGCACAAAATCCTGATCGCCTGTAGTCAGCACCAGCGTCGTCACCGCCGGCAGCGAAGCCTGCCAGACCAGATGCGCGCTAAAGTCTACATCAACCCGGCGCTGACGATTCGTCCCCGGCGGCCCCGACTCCATCGGCTGCAGACGCACCTGCATTCCCTGCGCCTGCATCGCGGTGTAAAACGCCTGCAACCCGCCGGAGATGCCATACGCCGGGTCAAACCCGTTAAAAAGATAGGTCTGGGTTGGACCAAACTGCTTGCGAATAATCTGCTCGGCCGCGATATAATCCAGCTTGAACTGGCCTTCACTGGCCTTCACCACATACCCTACATCAACCAGCCAGGTTGCCCCTGCCATGTTCGCTCCTTTCTCGATGTACGATCACCCGGCGGGCAGCAGCACCGCCACTGCCGCCGGCCTACCGAACGCGTGGTGCGCGGCGCGAGCGGCGGAACGATTGCCACAGCACCAGCAGCGTCAACGGGATGACAAATGCTACCATCAGCGTGCTGAATAGCGGCAGGGCGGCGCTCCCCGAAGCCGCCAGGATCAGATAGAGCGTGTAGGCCACATAGTATCCCAGAAAGAGCGCACCTTCCCAGCGCCGGATCACGCCCCGTGTGAAGAACACCGGCACACATAGCAGCGCCACGGCGATCATCACCGGCAGATCAAACCAGAGTGCGCGCAGATCAACGCTAATGCCATTGGGCGCAATCAGCGCAACAAACCCCAGCACCGACAGGATATTAAAAATATTGCTGCCCACCGCGTTACCCACCGCAATATCGCGCTCGTCCCGCAGCGTAGCGATTACTGCGGTTGCCACTTCCGGCAACGAAGTCCCGATAGCAACGATAGTCAACCCGATAATCAACTCATCCACCCCCAGGAAGCGCGCAAACTCAACCGCGCCATCGACCAGCCAGCGTGATCCCAGGATCAGCGCGGCCAACCCAACGATCATCAGGAGCAGGTAGCGTACCCAGTGGGGACTACTCTGCACCCGATCCAAACCGAGATCGTGGGCATACTCGGCTTCAAGCACTTCATTGCCTTTGCGACTCTGGCGAAATGACCAGGCCGTGTAAATAATCACGCCGAGAAACAGGATTAGCCCATCCAGCCGGCCGAACGTCCCATCCAGTGCCATAAAGAGCATGAGAAATGAGATGCCCACCAGCAGCGGCACATCAACCCGGGTCAGCCGTTGCGAGACCAGCAGCGGCGTAATCAAGGCAGAGAGCCCCAGAATAAACAGGATATTGAAGATATTACTCCCGATAACATTGCCCACAACCACATCGGCCTGATCCCGCAGGCCGGCCTGAATCCCCACCGCCAGTTCCGGCGAACTGGTCCCAAATGCCACGATCGTCAACCCGATCACCAGCGGCGAGATCCCGACCGCCGCCGCCAGCCGCGCGGAACCATTCACCAGCGCCTCAGCCCCGACCACCAGCAGCACAAGCCCGACGATAAACAACACAAAGGTCATGCCGTTCCTTATTCTTTTGCAACAAGCTCATTCCCCCGGCCGGCAGCTTCTCCCACGAAGCGGCGTATACGCAATCTGTTCCCGGCTACAGTGTGTCAGTTCTGCTTATAATACACGAAGAGTCGGCCATGCCTGGTGACGACCTGCGCCACAGCAACATTTCCTCACAAAAAAAAGACGCCGCCCCTGATCAGGGACACGTCTGGCAGGATATCTGCTCTGCCGGCGGGAACCGCACAGCGATCCGCGCGCATGCAAACAGACGGGAAGATGTAACCTTCCCGTCTGTTTACTTACAGGAGTTACGCGGTTGGCTCCAAACCCAGGCATCTGCCTGGACAACTGGCCCGATTCGCCTCCG
>DAOTUI010000266.1:0-22645 GCA_034437035.1 Chloroflexaceae bacterium | reverse complement strand
ACGTGCTTCTGCCCATCCGTCACCCACCATCGTAGGGACGCGCTTCTGCGCGTCCGCGGTTTGCCCCCGGTAGGGACGTGCTTCTGCCCATCCGTCACCCACCATCGTAGGGACGCGCAGAAGCGCGTCCGCGGTTTGCCCCCGATAGGGACGTGCTTCTGCCCATCCGTCACCCACCATCGTAGGGACGCGCAGAAGCGCGTCCGCCGCCCTGCCCCCGGTAGGGACGTGCTTCTGCCCATCCGTCACGCACCATCGTAGGGACGCGCTTCTGCGCGTCCGCCGCCCTGCCCTCGAATGCAACCCCTCCCGTGCAACCCCCATAATCCGCGTAGGTCTTACCCCGGCTATCCCCAACCGCAACCGTTGACGAAAGCCTGGAGATGAGTATACTAATATCAGTGTGAAACCGTTGAAGCTCGTGCGGATCGACCTACACACTATGATGACGCTGCGAACCCTCAACCTGCCAACCACGCTGGACACCTCCCGCCATGATCTCACGGCGGATTTCTTTGTGCCATTGCGGAGTGTGAAGTGGAACACTACAGACTAAGGGTAATGTATGACTGAAACTGGCTTTGTCAGTGACTCGCTCAAGAAATTAATCGAGGCCGGCAAGAATTATCCTGGATCGGACCTGGATATCTGTGTTGGCTTTATAACATCTGAAGGCATACTGAACTTACAACCAATTCTCAAGTCTGCAAGCAAGATCAGGGTTGTTGTAGGTCTAAATCTCATAAACAAAGTTGGTACATTTCAAGATCTCACAAATGACTTTGGCGCGGAAGTTTATGTCTATCCACCGGGAGGATCGTCTATATTTCATCCCAAGATTTATCTTGGCATTACCAAAACTAATGCCTGGGCTCTGGTTGGTTCGTCCAATCTTACCGCAAGTGGATTGTCAACAAACATAGAGGGAAATATTTTTATAACAGGACAACAACATACTGAGCCATTTCTTTCAATAGAAACGAATATATTAGCTTTTAGAAACCAGGCTTATTTGTTTGATAGAAATATTGAGAAGGAATTAAAGCAGATTGAGAAAGAACTATCCAAAAAGCCTTCTGAGTATGACTATAAAAAGAAACTCAGAGCGCGCGGGTTGTTTCAAAAAAAGCGATTGTCTTTATCTGTCCCGCTGGAGGTGCAACAGGCAGCACTTAAAGCTCTAAATGAATTTGTTGCTACGACAAAGCTGAGTTTTGCTTACCAGATGCTGTTATTGCTTGTCCTACTACAACATAGCGATCAGGAAGGCCTGGTTTCTCTGGAAGAGACCGTAAAATACTTCCGGAATTTCTACCGGTTACGGCTGGAGTCAGGTTTAGTGCTTGAGAAAAAACAGGGTGCAGGGCCTGCCAAATTTACAAATATGCAGGCCAGACAATCAGAACTACGCTATACGCTCAAGAGTAGTCCCTTTCCACGCTTTGAACGCTGGGGATTGCTGAGTATGAGCGATGATGAACAATACTTTGTTATCAACCCCGCTTTACTTACTGCACTGACACCCTCTGTCAAGCAGTCGTTACGCTCACTTGCCATACGCCGCATAGCCGAACACTTTGGTGAAGATGAGTTGCTCATAGAGGAAATGGTCTTAAAGTCGATTGGCTAATGATATTGCTTTACATACGCTTGTATGCTTGATTGTTACAAAACAGCATTCTTCAAACCATCATACCCATCCCCTCACTCCCCCCGCACCGCTACCTCCCGCCGCAAAAAGCGATAGCCGACCGCATCATCCAGGGCGGTGCCGGGCAAACGGTAGCCCTGCGCCGACTGCACTCCCAGCCCGGCCCAGCGCCAGTACCAGAGCCCGTCGGGGTTGTGGGTCAGTTCCAGTCCTGCCAGGCTCAGGCGGTTCAGCAGGGGCACCAGGGCATCCAGCATACGCTTCATCAGGAACGGTGTGCTTAACAGCAGTTCCTCGGTTGCGTCCGGCTCCGGCGGCAGATCATAGGCGGCCGCTTTATCAACCGTATTCTGTACCAGGTAGTCCGGCAGTTCCACCCAGAGTTCCGCCGTCTGCGAGATCATCTCAACCGAACCACCCGACGGCACCTCCAGCGGTTCTCCTGCCGGCGGCGCAATCCCCTGGCACTGGAGCCACTCGGCGAATAGCAACACCATCCGATCCGGCCCCTGCAATGTGATGCGTAGATTTGACATAATATAACCTCCTGGATTTTTAGCTATCAGTGATCAGCTTTCAGCTTTCAGCTATTAGCCCACACTACCCATATCGTTACATTGATTTCAATTTTATCCTATTTTGGGATATTCTGCAATGGGATATATTCTCTTCCTCAAATGCCGAAACAAATCTACACTTCTGAATATCAACAGTTCCTCGTTCGGTTGCGCGCTGCCCGTAAGCGCGCGGAGTTGACGCAGGTCGAGGTTGCCCAACGCCTGGGAAAGCCACAGTCCTATGTCTCGAAGTGCGAGTCGGGTGAGCGGCGGGTAGATGCGGTTGAGGTGGCGGCTTTTGCCAGGTTGTATGGCGTATCTGTGGAAGAGTTAGTATCATCCACGCCAGAAGGGTATGTCGAGGAATAACGACGGCACATTCCTGAAAATCGACGTTTCCACCGGATGAGCAATTGACGATGCAACGATTTGGCGAAAAACTACGTACTCTGCGCACACAACGCGGTATGACGCTCAGGGAGTTAGCCGCGGCGCTAGGGCATCGCTCGCACAGTCACATTAACGAAATTGAGTTTGGTAGAAGAAAACCAAATGTAGAATTCGTGATGAAGGTAGCGCAGTTGTTTAACGTCAGTGCGGACCAACTCTTGCGCGATGATCTAGAAGTTGACGCGTGATGCGGTTTGCGATTTGCGTGATCATGCACCGGTCTCATTCTCTCTGTGCTCTCTGCGTCTCAGCGGTGAGATAAATCTGCCGGCCCGCAAGGAGGAACACCATGTCCCGGCATAACGATCAGCGGCAATCCGCAGCATCTATGCCCGCATTCCCCGGCGATCTCTCGCCGCTGCGCTCCGAGGATGAAACGCGCCGCCCTGAACAGATCCTGCTCTGGGGCTTCGCGGTGCCCCTGGTACTGATTACGCTGACCATTTTTGTTCCCTGTCTGGGAATTGCTGCAACCCTGGCGTTGCTGATGGCTCTGATCACTGGCCGGCACCGCCGGCGGCGCATGCGCTTGCAGGCGCAGGAACGTGGCTGGCAGTTCCAGTCGCGCGTGAATCATCACGCATTTGCCGGCCCGGCGGACAGTCCGGTGCCCTGGCTGCTGGGCATTACCCGCTTGCTACAGAGTGGACCCGATGCCGACCTGCCGCGTCGCACGGTCTGGTGCAGTAGCGTGGGTCTGCCGGCCGGGATGGTGGTGCTTCAGCAGCGCATAGCCCCGGCCACCCCGCGACAACCATTGACCTGGCTGCGGCAGCGGGGCCGGCAGCTTATGGCGGGCACGACCTCCCGGTATGATACCTTCCCGCCGATGGTTCTGGGTAGTGCCGCCTTTCAGGCAGCGTTTGTCGTGCGCACAACGCCCGATGCCGCCGGGCCGGACGGAGCCCGACGCCTGGTGCAGGCCGGCGCAGCGGCGCTCCTCGCCTGGGTTGCCCACGAGCAGGCCGGTATCAGCGTCGTGGTGACGCCAGTGGGATTGGTGGTCGAGCTTGACCGGGCCACGCACGACTGGGCCACCCTGGAGCGACTCGTCGCGTTGGGGACCACGCTGGCGCAGGCGCTCCAGGACGACGCGCAGGAAGATGCTGATTAATACACGAGTTACGCAATCCCCCGTGAACGAAGCTTTTTGCCTCCGGCAGGATGGAGTATTTCATTCTTTTTCACAAAACATTTGCACTTTGTACAAATGTTTTGTGAAAAAGATCGATCATGTACCATGCCACCGCAGGCGAAAACTGCCGTTGTGGGCGTGTAAATCGGATATGTACGCCTGTGGGCGTGTAAATCGGATATGTACGCCACCGCGAAACGCATGTAGCGCCGGCAGTTGCCGCTCGACGGCAGAATGACGGCTTCGCCATTGGCGCATACGAGATTGACCGCAAAAACTACACCAATATGCTCTGGGCTCGGTGGGAGGAACTGCCGGCGCAGCGGGTAGACTGATGGTGCAGTGTAGGGCTTGACAAATCGGTGTCAACGCATAAAATAACACTATTACACGAACTCGTGTATCTTGATCTTGCAATGCTGGTTCTGTTTGGTCAGCGGGCTAAACGATGGTATTATAGACTGATGGAGGTGATCACATCTGGCTGAATAAAGCGCAATGAGCGACGAGACGACAAAACCGCTAATCATATCCGGCGTTGATGTTACGCATACACGCCTGGTCGATCTGACGAAGCTGGCAGATCAGGCAGAGCCATTTTATCAGTGGGTGGAAAAACAGTTTCAGAAGATTCTTGGTCAATCTGGCTTGCTTGATCTTCTGTTGAAAACTTTAGATGAGAGTCAGATAAAGCGCGCGATGTCTGCTTGTTACAACGCAGTTTCGGATAAGAATCTACCACTACTTTTTGATGGAATTGGTCGCAGTTATCCACACTCAAAAGCATGCTACTACTTTTTCTCATGGTTGATCAGAGATGCACCTCAGCAGAGACTTGGGCCGCTAATTCAGAGGATTGTCAGAAGCACAAAAAGGCAACGGGTAGAAGTAGAAATAGAGATAATAACTTCGTTAATTTGTAGGTATCGCGTCAATGTTAAGAATTTTACCTGGCAAGCTATTCGTGAAGTCATTGTAGATCGACTGGAAGGTTCTAGAAGAAGTATTAGAGGTCAGGAGAAAGAAACTATTGTTAGAACAGCGTTAATAACTGCTATCCAGAATTATTACTCAATTCATTCAAACTATGGTGTCTATTCAGGTGTGGAAATTTTTGAAAAGCAAGTCACTATTGGTAACGAAACTTTTGATGTCAGTGCTAATTTATTGGACAGCACGAAACAGAGGGTTTGTCGGATTTTAGTACCAGTGAAAACCCGTGAAACTGAGGGTGGTGGTCATGCACATCTTTTCACCAGGGATATAACATCAGCCATCAATACCGCACGGTTTGATAATCCTGATGACTATATCATAGCCGTTGTTGTTGCAAAGAACTGGTCGGATCGTGAAGCAGATGTTATCAGGAGCATGGTTGATCACGCAGCGATATTTGATTTGAGTCCAAACGATTTTTCAGAATTTAACCATGATGAGCAGGTTAAACTAAATAACTTTATTAGTTCGGTTTTAAGCGGAACTTACAAGAGACCCTCAGGATAATATACTATCGGGGAGCAAGAAAGGGATGTCCGTGCTCGCTCACAAGCATGACTCTAGTTCTGGCAATTCTCTGGAACGGGATATGCGCAAGGAACATACGGCGTTGTATGATACGATCATTCAAGGAGATTGCCTTACGGTTGCAAAAACTCTGCCGGATGAGTTCGCAGATTGTATTATTACCAGTCCGCCCTATTTTGGTCATCGGGCATACGCAAATGCGCCTGAACTGAGCCATGTTGAGTTGGGTCGAGAGACCGAGGTAAAAGATTATGTCAGCAAACTTATTGTTCTATTTAGTGAACTCCAGCGTGTACTCAACTCCACCGGAACGCTCTGGATCAATATCGGCGATACATATAGAAATGAGCAACTCTTAGGGGTGCCCTGGCGTGTCGCGTTAGGTCTCCAGGACTCTGGGTGGATTCTTAGAAGTGAGATTATCTGGCATAAACCAAATGCCATGCCTTCGTCTGTTAAGAACCGACCGACCACAGATCATGAACATATCTTTTTGCTGAGTAAAAGTAAAGACTACTTCTACAATATTGATGCTATCCGTGAGCCGCATGTTACATTTACCGCAAGCTCAAAGATGAAGGGTGGCAGGAATCATTTTGGTAAAGCTAATGGTACACCAGAAAACGGTAAAAATAAGGGTAATCCCAATCTGCATAGGGGTCGTTGGGATCAGGCATTCCATCCCCTGGGAAGAAATAAGCGTACTGTCTGGAATATTGCCCTGAGCAAGTTCCGTGATGTGCATTTTGCGGTCTTCCCGGAAGAGTTAGTCGAAACATGTCTTCTGGCTGCTACACCTGAAAATGGGGTGGTGCTCGATCCCTTTATAGGATCGGGTACCAGTGCTGTAGTTGCACGAAAGCACGGCCGGCGCTTCCTGGGAATAGAACTTGTTCCCGAATATGTAGAAATGGCCCGCCAGCGCGTATCCAGTACCCAGTTGCACCTTTTTTAAAGCTAAATACAGCATGTTTTAAATAGTGTTTTATCTCGGGCATGATATGTCTTTTACCGCTGCGGTAGTCGAGACAAGAAGCGGGGGCGAAACATCTTTTGCCCCACAAATCCCAAACCTCTGAAACCCATACCTGTAAATTACACGACTTACGCGGTTGATATGCAACCCGAACATTTTACCCGATGGAAGCCCAGTTCGTCTGCGACAGTATGGTACGTTTTTATCTTTGTTCATAAAAATTCACAACGTGAATTTTTATGAACAAGATCAGGGAGCTTCTCTCCTGCCGGAGGCGAACCCGGCCTGCGGGTCTGGTAGGAGAACTGGAACAGGCCGCACCGTGTAACTCGTGTAAATTACCGCACCCGCTTATAAAAATTAATCAGTCCATTCGTCGAGGCATCGTGCGATGTCACCGGCGCATCGCCCTGGAGTTCCGGTTCGACCACCTTCGCTAACTGCTTGCCCAGCTCCACGCCCATCTGATCAAATGAGTTGATCTGCCAGATCACGCCCTGGGTGAAGATTTTATGCTCATACAGCGCAATCAGTGATCCCAACGTCTCCGGCGTCAGTTCCTTAAACATAATCGAGTTGGTCGGCTTATTCCCCGAAAAGGTCTTGGACGGGACCAGCAACTGCAGTTGCTCCCCCTTCACCCCGGACGCAGCTAGTTCCGCGCGTGCCTCAGCCTCGGTCTTGCCGCGCATCAGCGCTTCGGTCTGCGCAAAGAAGTTGGAGAGCAGAATGGGATGGTGCGTGCCAACCGGGTTAAGCGATTTGACCGGAGCAAGGAAGTCACACGGGATCAGCTTCGTACCCTGGTGGATCAGTTGGTAAAAGGCATGCTGTCCGTTGGTGCCCGGCTCACCCCAGATAATCGGCCCGGTCGAGTAGTCCACCCAGGCCCCATTTTTCGTGACGCTCTTGCCGTTGCTCTCCATATCGCCCTGCTGAAAATAGGCCGGGAAGCGTGCCAGGTACTGGTCGTAGGGCAGAATAGCGTGGGAGTCTGCGCCAAAGAAGTTGTTATACCAGATGCCCAGCAGCCCCATAATCACCGGTATATTTTCCTCGAATGGCGTAGCGCGGAAATATTCATCCACCCGGTGCGCCCCGGTCAGGAACGCCTCGAAGTTATCCATGCCGATTGCCAGCGCCACCGAGAGCCCGATTGCCGACCAGACCGAGTAGCGCCCGCCGACCCAGTCCCAAAACTCAAACATATTCGCGGTGTCGATGCCAAACTTCTCCACTGCCGTTGCATTGGTCGAGAGCGCGGCAAAATGTTTGGCGATGGCCGCCTCGTCCTTTGCACTTTCCAGGAACCAGGTGCGGGCAGTGTGGGCATTGGTCATCGTCTCCTGGGTGGTGAAGGTCTTGGAGGCCACCAGGAAAAGCGTCGTTTCCGGGTTGACCCGCCGCAGCGTCTCGGCGATATCGGTGCCGTCAACGTTGGAGACAAAGTAGGTCTGCAGGTCGCGCTTCGTGTAGTGCGTCAGCGCCTGCGTCACCATCTGCGGTCCCAGGTCCGACCCGCCGATGCCGATGTTGACCACGGCATTGATCGGCTTGCCGGTGTAGCCCTTCCAGGCTCCGGAACGCACCGCTTGGCTGAAGGTGCGCATCTTGCCCAGCACCCGGTTCACCTCCGGCATCACATCTTGCCCATCCACCGCGATTGGCCGATTAGAGCGGTTGCGCAGCGCCACATGCAGCACGGCGCGGCCCTCGGTGTTGTTAATCTTCTCGCCGGTAAACATCGCCCTGATTGCCGTGGAGAGATTCGCCTGACGCGCCAGTTGAAAGAGCAGGCGCATTGTCTCTTCCGTGATGCGATTCTTAGAGTAGTCGAGGAGAATATCCCCAAACTGCACTGAAAAACGTTTAAAGCGGTCAGCGTCCTGGGCAAACAGGTCGCGCATATGCAGGCCGGCGATCTGCTGGTAGTGCTGTGTCAGCGCTTTCCAGGCAGGTGACTCAGTAAGGATTGACATAATGCTCCCTTCCGTCATTCACAAAAACTTCGCCATGGAACTCAAACAATATAAATGTGACCCTCTCCGGCAGGAACTCACGTCGTGCCGCCTTCAGGCGGTTTGCCGGTAGCACGACCGCCTGATGAGCTTTGAAAAAATAGTCCGGATATGCCGTTCTGGCATCCCGGCTTTAGCCGGTTGAATGCCTGTTGGAGCAACGGCATACTGATGGGAAAGCCGGGACCGGCTGAAGCCGGGACGCCCAATCAGTCATGTCCGGATTACAATTTCAAAGTTTATCAGGCAGCACGATGGTAGCCATTCGTACTCTGTTAGTCTCGATCCTGAATGCTGACGGCTGATAACTGATTGCTCAGGGTGATGTCCCGATTGTAACACACGCCTGGTGCAGTCAGGCAAGTGCTACGGTAGGGGTTGAAGGTGTGGGCTATTGATGTCCTGACTGCCATCCAACACTGGGCAGATGAGGGTAATGTATGCAGTGACGGTAATAGCGCAGAGAGAAGCTTCGCTGCTTTTTCACAAACATGTTGCACGCAGTGCAACATGTTTGTGAAAAAGATCCATAACGTACCATGCTGCCGCAGGCGAAGGCTGTCGTTGTGGGAGTATATGTCCGATTTGTACGCCCACCGCGTAACTCCTGTGATTAAGCGTCTGGTTTGAAGACCCGCCGCGTAATGTGTATAATTGGCATAGGATCGTTATATGCAGGAATTATCGTAGGAGAGGTACTAGTATCGGAGTAGCACCATTATGCTATGTATGTGCCACGAAACAGTAGGATATAATTGCTTTGAGACAAGAATCAAGTAGAAATAAATTATACATCAGGGCCATCCATGCCACGGCAGCACTGTGATGAGCATGGCGCCGGTTACAAACAAATTATTGTTGTTGCACTCGCCGCAATCATAACATTACCAGCTACTATCGACGACTGATTGGGTGATCGGGATTTCAGCATATTCGAGCTGAATATGCTGAAATACACCGCATCCCTCCAGGGAAGGAGCCCATCATGTGGCTCATAGCGGAGATGCGTTCACGCATACGCTACAAGATAATTGGCCCGTTCCTCTTCCTTGCATTCTGCACTGCTCTAGCGGGCTCCGCTATTGCTTTCTTTATGGTTGCCAACGATTGGCATGAACGTCTGGTCAACCAGCTTGCTGCCGTCGCGCGCATTGCCAACGATACCATGGTTGAGCAGGAGATGACCAATCTCCAGTTTCTTCGCTGGGTCGCTACGGCTCCTGCACAACGCGAAATTGGTGCGCCGGCTGTAGGTGCAGCGGTGGCAGCAAAGGATCAGGTCGGTCTCCGGCGCGCGACTGACCCATTTCTCAACTTTGCTGAGTTTGATGTCAATCTCGATCTTGATCGGCTCATTATCCTTGATCAGACCGGGTACAGTCTGCTGGACATGGAACGTGTATCCACGGAGGAACAGGCGGATAGTGACTATACGGAGCACCCTACGCTTGATTTCTCACAGGTCTGGTTTGTCCCCCGAATTCTCTCAATCACTGATAAAAGCGCTGAAGATGCCTTTAGCGGGTTGGTAGCGCTCCCCGATCCCGCTGGCGATCTCTCAATTTATATCTGTACTGCTGTGCCCATTTATGCAAAAGGCCAGTCAACAGTGGTCGGCAGTGTCATCATGGGCATACGTTTGGAGAATCTGCTTAACACTTTGCGTCAGCGCTCACAGGCCGCGATTGTCACTCTTTACACCACTGAAGGCATGCTTTTGGCGAGTACAGCGCTACCGGAACAAACGGTCCCCTTAACCCTGGACGATCTGATCGTCACGCTGCCGATGGAAGCGTATAGTGTGCCGGCCAGTGAAGCCGGTGCCGCGCTGCGGATGGACATTGCCGACCTTCAGCAATTGCAGGCGTATGCAGATACACAAACGCTGGACGATAAACCTGTTGTAACAACCATCAATATCAATGGACGACCCTACGAAGTACTCTACAACTACCTCGTGATTCATGATACGCGTGTCGGTATTATGGCAACCGGTTTATCAAGCGAATATGTTGTGTGGGGGTGGAACAAAACCCGCTTACCCATCGTTAGTGTAACCATTCTGGTTATGTTCTCAATTATCCTGATTGGCATGATCGTAGCACGCCAGATCAGTCATCCCCTTGAACGATTAGTTGCAGTTGCCGGTGCATTTGTTGCCGGTAGTCGCACTTCGTCGGAGCCCGGCTCACTTGCCGCCATGCATGGCCGCCCGCTGCAGGATGAAATCGAGATTCTCTCGGCTTCATTTAAGCGAATGACCCGTAATCAACAGGCACTCGTGCGCCGGGTATTGCGCGAGGCAAGTCAGCGTGCAGCTATCGTTGAGAGTATCTCCGAGGGTATTATTGTCTGTGATACGACCGGTACAATTCGCAGCATAAATCCGAGTATGCGTCGGTTATTAGGATTATCCGCAGATGCTGCGGCCCCTGAACATTTTCGGGATCTCCCTTTCACGCCGGTTGTCGAACCGGTCTTCGGGTCGCAGCCCTCAGACCTTTTCATGTTGCATGCCGCCGTTGTCCGGGTTACATGCTCCCCGATCATTATGAGCGATGATGCCTCGCGCATTGGTGATGTCTATCTTGTGCAAGATATGACGGCTGAAGTCAACATCGACCGTGCCCGCACCGGTTTTACTGCGACTATCTCCCATGAACTGCGTACACCGTTGACCGTTGTTCAGGGGAATACGCAACTCCTGCTGCAAGGCTTCCTGGGACCCCTTGACGAAATGCAGAAACAGGTCATCACAACCGTCCAACAACATACCACTGCGATGAGTCGTCTTCTGGCGAATGCGATCCAGGTTGCCGAAATTGACGCCGGTGCGTTCAGGCTTGAGCCAGAGCCACTGGATCTGGTCCCCGTTGTCACTGAGGCGCTCCACCCACTCCACACAGCTATTACGGCCAGGGGGCTGTCGTTGATTCTGGACATTCCCGATGATTTCCCGCAGATTCTTGCTGATAAATTTATGGCCCCTACGATTATAAGACAACTTGTTGATAATGCATGTACCTATACTGATACAGGTAGCATTACGCTGCATGCAGTGCAACATGATAGCTATGCCCGGATTGATGTGAGCGACACGGGATGTGGAATTGCTCCCCCACTGCTGGAGCGCGTCTTTGATCGCTTTGTTCGTGGCGAGGATGATGACTCAAACGAGCGTCCTGATCGTGGGATCGGGTTGGGCCTGACCATTGTAAAGCTGCTGGTCGAACAGCATGGTGGGCGCGTATGGCTTACCAGCGAGCCGGGGTGCGGCACAACCGCCAGTTTTACGCTGCCACTCCATACCACTTCGGATAGTTTGTCTGGTAATACGGAAGCGGAAAGTGAAGCTGTGGAGAAAACAGAGGTGGTGCTACCCCCACCCGATTTGCCTGCGCCGGTTCCGCTTCCATCCTCAACAGAGAAGACAGATAAATTGGTCAGCGTCATAGCACCGGATAGCGTAGCAACCGCATCGGGCTTACCCGCCGGAACACTGCCGTCACAGGAGCGCGATGGAACAAACAGCGGACAGGTAGCCCGGCAGAACGCCGCCGGCCTTGACCCGGTACACCCTTTGCCGACACTGCCTGCAATCACGACCTTTATCATACGTCTGCTCTGGCCGGATAGTGCCGCTATTGAGCCGGTTTGGGCGGCGCTCCTTGCCGGCGGATTGCAGCCGGAGAGCCCGCAACCAGCATCGCCGGAAGCCACTGTACCTAACCTGAATGCGATTCCGGTCCGTCTTTTCCAGGAGGTTTTGCTGGATATCCTGCCGCGAACACATCAGCGTTGGATGTTGCGCGCTCGTACATTGCCCATCGCATTAACCTGGGCCCAGCGCCATTTCACCAATGTATACTCATTAGATGTTGTTACCTTGAACGACCTCCTGCGGCAGGTAGGCTTCGAGTGCAATCGTGCGGAACACACACCTATGGGATGCATCACAGCCCTGATTGATGCCCGGAGTCGGCTGCCGCTTGCGCTCTGGTTTGAGGATGAGCAAAAGAGTGGGGTATCAGAACCCCCGGCCCTTCTGCTCCGGCAGCGTGTGATCGGTGCAATTGAGCCGAATACGCTGCTGCTATGCGATTTCGATCTACAAACCCGCGCTCTTTTTGAGCATTGTAGTGCCCCCAACATATCTATATTGAGTATGATGCCCCTGGAAGTCGAGTATGCCACAGTCCGTATCCTGCAGCAGACTGAACAGATCGACGACCGCATTGTTCGGCTCGAGGGGATAGATAATTTCAGTAAAACCTCCCGCCGCCGCATCGAACTGGTTTATCAGGATACACGGTATGTCTACCTGACCAATATTCTTGATCCGGCACGCATGCCGGTGACCCATGTGCGTGGATTGTATGCACAGCATTGTCGGAGTAGTGCTGCTTTTACCATGGTGAAACAGATGTTGCTGAGTAAGCATGGATTATCTCCTACCATGCTCTGGGATAGTACACCTACTATCGTGCAAACGCAGTTCTGGACAACCTGGGCGCTCTATGCCCTCCTGGTCGATCTAACGGATGCCGTAGCCGAGAAACTTCATCAACCCGGCCATATTTTGTCACCAGAGATGGTTTACCGCAAGCTGCATCACCTGTACACCAACTATCAGATGGAAACTGTTACCGACCTGGTTGCGTATCTCGCCGCGCAGGATACCGCGCTTGACGAAGCTTCGCCTGATCAGCAGTTGCCTAAGCAACGCTTCTCGTAAGCTAAACCAACACTATGTCAACAAAGCTACACACAACCAGACCTGAGCAAACAAACAACAACGGCGGAATCTGGCGTATCAATAATGCGCTGCCAGGGATATTTTCGATTGTGTATCTACCCTTTCGCACACCTGCGCGAAAAAAACGCCGTCCATTCCTCTGGTTGATACCGCTGGCGCTTCTGTTGTCAATTGTTGGAGTGTTGGCAACATCCTACCCGGCGCTATGGCTGGTGCTACCCTTTGGTGAGCTCTTCCCCAGTAGTGTGCAGGCCCAGGCCCAGGTAGACTACGCGCGTCAGCCGGCCAGAGTCCTGCCGCTGCCACCGGCTCCCTGGCTTCTGGAACAGATGAAGCAGGATCGTACAGCGCCAGACCCGGAGCGTTCTGAACAAATAGCCGCCGTTGGGATCGCTGTTGTTTCAAATCCGCCGCCAACCGTTGTTGCTGCGCGTCCCAAACCGGACGGAGACCGACCAGGGCAGCCGACACCATCCCGTCCGGATCAGCGGCAACCAGGGTTGAACATAACCGGCACACCATTACGCCCGCCACTCGGCAGTTCCGCGACACCAACGGCAACAAAAGGAGTCCGGATCGCTGACAGACCTGTGCAGACACCGCTTCCGCAAAAATCTATGGTTGCAACAGTCACGGCTTCGCCGACGCATACAAACATACATTCGCCGACAGCTATGACCGCTGAAACAGTGGTTAAAAAAACACCTGAAAAAACAGCGGAAAATATGTTGCCAAAAACGACATTAATGCCCACCATTAACATAGCCGTAAAAGCTACGCAGACGAGTACAAATACGCCAATACCCATACCTTCAGAGGCACCAATTTATACCAGTACATTAAAACCTACACAAACTACGACACATATTTCGACAAAAACAGCAACACCAACGCCGTCGCAAACCATAACGCCAACGCCGTCGCACACTGCAACACCAACACCAACGCCGGCGATAGATTTGCCATCCGGCAGACTTGACTTTGGTGCGCAGCGGGTTGGGAGCAGTAGCGCGGCGCGCGCCCTGATCGTTGAAAATACCGGGACAGCCGATCTCACTATTAGTAGTGTTACCTTTTCAGGTGATTTTGCTGCCGGCAGTGGAGGAACATGTGGCGCAGCACCATTCACGCTGCAACCAGGTGCTGATTGTTCGATTAATGTCATTTTTACACCGACCAGTAGTGGCACACATGCGGCAACCCTACGCATTGCGAGTGATGCGCAGAGCAGTCCAGGCAGTGTAACGCTAGCGGGTGTAGGCATCGCGCCCGCCATTACTCTGCGGCCCGGTCCAGTGGATTTTGGCAGCGTAGCGCTTGGGACGAGTAGTTCAGTTCAAACAATCGTGTTGGAGAACGATGGCACAGCCAATCTTTCTGTTGATGCTATTACCCTCTCGGGAAACTTTATCGATACAGGCAGTGGAACATGTGATAGTGTGACCCCTTTCACGCTTGCAGCACGTGCAAGCTGTACGGTCGAGTTAACATTCACACCAACCCAGGTAGGCACGCAGGATGGCACACTGACTGTGGCAGGCGAGGCGTCCACGCTTACCGACAGCATTGCGTTAGCAGGTACCGGTATGGCCCCCGGTCTGAGTTTGACTCCCACGGAGCTTGATTTTGGTAGTGTCGAGGTCGGCACCACCAGTCTTACCCGGAGTGTCACACTCGAAAATACCAGCAACCTGCCACTTACGCTGGATAGCGTAACCATAACCGGCGATTTTGCTGATGCAGTCACAGGGACATGTACCGCAGCACCCTTCACCCTCGCTGCAAGTGCAAACTGCACGTTGGATGTAATCTTCGCACCTACCAGCACAGGTCCTCACAATGGAGAGCTTGCGGTGGCGAGCAATGCCCCGACCAGTCCCGATAGCATTACTTTGACTGGTACAGGAGTAGCAGCCGGCGCACCGATAATCAGCCTGACTCCCAACCCGCTCGATTTTGGGCCGGTGCCATTGGGTAGCAGCAGCACACGCGCGCTGCTAATTGAAAACAGTGGTACAGCGGCCCTGGATATCAACACATTTACCCTTCCGAGCTTTGTAAGCAATGCCGGCAGTGGTACCTGCGCCGCCCCGCCATTCACCCTTGCCGTGGGGCAGAGCTGTACGGTTGATATGCTGTTCACCCCTACAGGCGTGATGGCCTATGACGATACACTTACAATTACCAGTAATGCTGCGAGCAGTCCGGATAGTGTGCGCGTCACCGGACAGGGAGCATGCACGGGCGTATCAAGTCTGGCCGACAATGGACCTGGCACGTTGCGCCGGCTTGTTGCCGCTGCGAACCCCGGCGACACTATCACGTTCTGTGTCACCGGGACGATTACGCTGACCAGTGGTGAGATCCTGATTGATAAAGATTTGACGATTGATGGGCCCGGCGCAGGCTTAGTTGCGATCAGTGGTAATAATAGTAACCGGGTGTTGCATATCACCAGTCCCGCCGGCATTGTCAACATCAACGGTGTAACTCTCCAGGATGGAAAGAGTATAACTGGTGCCGGCGGTGCTATTGCCAATATCGCTACGCAACTCACGCTCCGCGATAGTATTATTCAGGGCAACGTAGCGGCAAGCGATGGTCATGGTATATACAATTATGGTGGAGAGTTGCTTATCATCAACAGTTCTATCGAAAATAATGGGCAGAGCGGCGTTGTAAGGGGCGGTGGTATTGCTAACAGGGGTAACGGAACTGTAACTCTGCAGAACAGCACGCTCCGTGGCAATACTGCTGCGGCTGGTGGCGGTGTCTACAATGCAGGTGGAACCCTGTTGTTACAAGGAAGTACAGTTAAGTTGAATGTCGCATCCAGTGGTGAAGGTGGCGGTATCTTCACTGAAGCTAGCGGGATACTGAATATTGATACCAGCACAATCATTAGTAATCGGGCCGAGGGAGCATCTGGGAGCGGCGGTGGCATCTTTAATCGGGGTGATTTGACACTGACTGGAAGTGAAGTTCGTCAAAATAGTGCTATTGATCAAGGCGGTGGTATCTATAACGATAGTATCTCGCTTATGAATATCGAAAACAGTACAATTGCTGATAATGTCTCCGGTAATGAAGGTGGGGGACTATATAGTCTTTCCGACATGTATATGGTCATGAGTAGCATTACCGGCAACTCTGCAGCCGATTCGGGGGGCGGTATCTTCAATAATGGAGGCACGGTCACTATTACAGATAACAGTGTTATCAGTACCAATCGCACCACCAGTAATAGTGGTGGCGGTATTCTGAACAGTGTATCCGGGACCCTTTCCCTGACGAGCAGTAGTATCGACGGCAACGAGGCAGCAAATTACGGTGGCGGCATCGCAAACGGGGGAGCGTTGACCATAAGAGATAGCACCATCAGAGGTAATACGGTTGCATTCTGGTTTGGCGGTGGGATATATAATAATGGTCCGATGACGATCACAAGGAGCCTGATTGCAGATAATACGGCGAATCTTCGGGGTGGCGGTATTTATAATGCCGACAATGGTGACGCAGACCTCGTCAATAGCACGCTCAGTGGCAATGTCGTCTTTGAAGAGGGTGGTGGTCTCTATAATATGGGACATACTCAGATAACGCTGAGCACGATTGTGGCGAATTCTGCCGAGCAGCGCGGGGGAACCGCTCATCTTTCCGGAACCGTGACGATACACCAGAGTATTCTCGCCCGCAACATAGCCACGCTGGACATCGCACCTGACTGCGGCGGAGATGCAACGATTACATCGCTGGGCAACAACTTTTTGGGCGATGGTAGCGACTGCCTGTACACAACTGCCGGAAACGACCAGATCGGCACGAGCGGCAGTGTACTCGATCCACAGCTTGGACCGCTTCAGGATAACGGTGGCCCAACCCTGACGCACATGCCGCAGGCAAGCAGTCCAGTCATTGATGTGATTCCGGTGGGGCAGTGTGTCCCCAGCGATCAACGGGGCTTTACACGACCGGGGGGCACAAGCTGTGACATCGGAGCGGTTGAAGTACAACCATAAGTTTATCATAGACAGAACTTACGCAGTTGACATGCAAACTGGACGTTTGACCGGATGAAAGCCCGATTCGCCTGCGGCAGCGTGGTACGTTTTGACCTTTTTCACAAAATTTTTGCGTATTGTGCAAAAAATTTGTGAAAAAGGTGGTCGGTTCCGCCCTGCCGGAGGCGAAATACATCTCCAGATGGAGAACTGCGTAAGTCCTGATAGAATTTTATAGAAGGAGCACAATATATGCTACCCAAAGTTATGATTGTCGAAGACGAGGTATCGGTGCGTGATATCTACAGTGTCCTGTTTCGAAGCAGTGGTTATGAGGTCATCGAAGCCAGAGATGGACAGGAGGCCTGCGAGAAGTTTACCGAGCAACCCTGCTCAATGGTAATTACCGATATGAATATGCCCCGTATGAATGGTATGGAACTGACGGAAACGTTGCGTGTCCAGAACCCTGATGTTTACATTATTATGATAACCGGCTATGGTACGGCTGAGACGCATAAAGAAGCCTTTCAACGCGGGGTTAATGATTATATAACCAAACCATTTGACCTGATCGATCTGCGGGATCGCGTGCATAGCTTTTTTGCGGGTCATGCAGGAGCGTGATCCAGGCTTTGCCACGAGCCGGCTCCTGCTGCATAGTTGTACCGTTTCGTAGCCCAACCATCCTGATGCCGCTCCGTGGTTGCACTGTCTTTTGCAACCCTATGCTATACTATAGCCGTTAACCCATAACCATAACCATAACCCATAACCCTTATGAACCATCTCGACAATCTGTTTGCGCTGAGCCGGATTGCCCGTACCGACGCAGAGCGAGCCGCGCGTACCGGCATTCCGGAAGTGATCCTGGCCGAGCGCAAGAGCCTCGATCAGTCCCTGGCAATCGCCGCCACCCTGCTGGAGCGTGAGGGCCGCGCCATCCTCAGTCGGGTTTCGCCGGAACTACTGGTAGCGCTGCATGCCCGCTTTCCCGGCCAGGTTGAGCCGGGGCAGAGCGGCACCACGGCGGTTGTGCGGGGCTCGGGTGGCGTTATCGCCGCAACCGGCGGACGGGTGGGCGTGCTGACGGCGGGCACGTCGGATATTCCGATGGCGGAGGAGGCCGCGCTGATCTGCCGTGAGGTTGGCTGTGTGGTGCTGACGGCCTATGATGTGGGCGTGGCCGGGCTGCATCGGCTACACGAGCCGCTGGCGGCCATGCTGGGCGATCCGCCGGTGGATGTGCTGATCGTCGCCGCCGGGATGGATGGCGCGCTGCCCTCGGTGGTGGCGGGCCTGGTGGATGTGCCGGTAATCGGCCTGCCTACCTCGGTTGGCTATGGGCTGGGCGGCGGCGGGTTGGCGGCGCTTATGAGCATGCTGCAAACCTGCGCACCTGGCCTGGCTGTGGTCAATATCGACAATGGTATCGGCGCGGGGGCCATGGCCGTCCGTATTGCCAACCGGGTCGCAGCCGCCCGCGCAAAGCGTGAAACGTGAAACGTGGGGTGTGAAACGTGAGGTGTACGGACTACGGACTACGGACTACGGATTACGGACTACGGATTACGCATGAAAATCGCTTACTTCGACTGTTTTCATGGCGCGGCGGGCGATATGCTGCTCGCCGGCCTGCTGGATGCCGGGCTGGAACTGACCGCCCTGGAGCAGGTGCTGGCGGCCTTGCCGCTGTCCGGCTATACCATTGAGCAGCAGCGGGTGGTCAGTCACCATGTGACCGGCCGCCGCGTGCAGGTGCGGATCGAGCATGCGCAGCCGGCGCGCACCTGGGAGAATATTCGCACGCTGCTGGAGACCAACCAGTTGCCCACGCGGACGCGTACCTGGGCGTTGGGAGCGTTCCGGCGGTTGGCGCGGGCTGAGGCGGCGATTCATGGTATTGCCGTGGAGGATGTTCACTTCCACGAGGTCGGCGCGGTCGATAGCATTGTGGATCTGGTGGGCGTGTGTGCCGGGCTGGAACTGCTCGGTGTGGAACAGGTCTACGCTTCGGCGCTGCCCACGGGGCGCGGCTGGGTTGCCACGCAGCATGGCCGGTTGCCCGTTCCCGCTCCGGCGACATTGGCGCTGCTGGCCGAGGTTGGCGCGCCGATTGTGCCGGGGATCAGCCCGGGCGAACTGCTGACGCCAAGCGCGGCGGCACTGCTGGCGGAACTGGCCCACTTCACCCAGCCGGCTATGCATATCGAGCGGGTGGGCTATGGCCTGGGGCAGAAAGAATTTAATCAGTTAAACGGGCTGCGGGTCTGGTTGGGCACAACTGTTGGGGATGGCGGATGGGGGGATGGAACGGGGAGCAAACCTGCGGATGTTGCCCACACACATAGCCATAGCCATACCCATATCCATGGGCATAGCCACGACCATTACCGTCATGGGCATGCCCACTCGCACAATGATCAGCATGACCAGCATCCGAAAACTCACGCGGCAGTGGTTGAACTGCGCTGCAACCTGGATGATGCAACGGGCGAGTTGGTCGCCTATGTGATCGAGCAGTTGCTGGCGGCGGGGGGGTTGGACGCCTGGGCTGCGCCGCTGGTGATGAAGAAGGGCCGCCCGGGCACGCAACTGGCCTGCCTCGCGCGCCCCGCCGATGTGGCCGCCCTGGCGGAGTTGATGTTGTGCGAGACGCCCACGCTGGGGGTACGCTGGGAGCACATGGAGCGGCGGGCGGTTGACCGGCGCACCCTCCAGGTGATTACGCCCTGGGGACCGGTACGTCTCAAGCAGAAGCTGCTCGGCGGCGCGGTGGTTGCCGGCGCTCCGGAGTATGAGGACTGTGCAGCCCTGGCGCGCACGCATCAGGTGCCGCTGGCGCAGGTCTTTGCGGCCGCCCTGGGCCACACGCCGATGACAACCTCCCCGGAACGACATCAACTGGAGAGGTAGCCGCAGGCCTGCATGACCTCCTGCCGGCGCGCCACCTGATTCCGCCCCGATTGCTTGGCCGTGTAGAGCGCCTGGTCGGCATGGCTGAGCAGCGTATCCAACCCCAGGTCATTATCTACGACATCCAGGGTGGCAATGCCCAGGCTGATTGTCACTGAAATCTGCTCGTTGACGTTCTCAATCGTCATCACGGCCGTGCCGGCGCTGCTGGAACAGTTGGCGCTGGACGGGTGCATCATGACGCTGGATGCTATGCATTGTCAGACCGAAACGGCCACCACGATGATCAACCAAGATGCGGACGACGTACTGACCGTGAAGCAGAATCAACCCACGTTGTACACCGGCATTGCACAGACCTTTGCGCAGGCGCACGCGACAAACGTTGCGGGGTATGCTGCCGACACGTTCCAGACGACCGAGGAAGGTCACGGGCGCTGGAGCGGCGCCCGTACTGGACGTTGGCGGATGCGGAGGTGCTGCAGACGCTGGATCCGACGGGTCGCTGGGCGGCGTTGCGGGCGATTGGGATGGTGCGCTCGGAGCGGCAGGAAGCGGGCAAACCAGTAACCGTGGAAACCCGCTAGTACATCATGAGTCTGGACGGCAACGCGCAGACGTTTGGGCACGCAGTACGGTCGCATTGGGGGGTTGAAAATGAAGTTCACTGGCGACTGGATGTGGTCTTTCGCGAAGATGCGAGTCATCTGCGGGTGGGCAAGGGGCCAGAGAATATGGCGCTCCTGCGCCGCCTGGCAGTGAACCTGCTGCATCGCGAACAATCGAAGAAGCGCAGCATGAAGACGAAACGGCTGCGAGCCGGTTGGGATGAGGACTATCTGCTCTCGCTGCTCGTGGAATAATATGCGATTGCCCTGGTTGGTCATCATTGTTTTGCTCCACGCGCATGTGTTTTATCGCCTCAGGTGTCCCGGAATGGTCAAGGAAGTGGAGTGCAACGCCAGTACGTGATGGTCTATGCTAGTAATAACGATATATATGTGCCCATTTGATCAGTATACCTGGACAATTGATCCATTGTTCAATGTCTTATCTTAATCATAACATATCAAGCAAACCAGAACGAAACGAGATACCATCCGGTGGGTGCAGTTGCCGAAGTAATTCCGCACGCACCGGCCGGATCAGGACGCAGACGCCGCGATACTCCGGCGCAGTTGGGCAATACTCGCGCCCACGCTCATCTCCCGGTTAAAAATTGCCGAGCCGGCCACCAGCACGGTTGCCCCCGCCGCGACAATCTCCGCCGCGTTTGCCGCTTTGACCCCGCCGTCAACCTCCAGTTCCGCCGGCGAGTTAATCGCATCAAGCATCCGGCGCAACCGCCGGATCTTTGCGGTGCTGGCGGGAATGTAGGACTGACCGCCAAAGCCGGGGTTGACCGACATGATCAGTGCCAGGTCCACCTCGGGCAGGATCTCTTCCAGCGTGGTCAGGGAGGTTGCCGGGTTGAGGGTGACACCCGCCTTGAGGCCCAGTTCCTTGATCGCCTCAATCGTGCGGTGTAGATGTGGGCAGGTTTCGACCTGCACGGTGATCCGATCCGCGCCCGCGCCGGCAAAATCGGCCAGGTAGCGGTCCGGGTCGCTGATCATCAGATGAACATCGAGCGTCAACCGGGTGATCGGGCGGATTGCCGCGACAACGAGGGGGCCGATAGAAATATTCGGGACAAAGTGCCCATCCATAACATCAACATGGATCCAGTCAGCACCGCCCGCCTCCGCCGCCTGGATCTGCTCCCCCAGGTGCGCAAAATCAGCCGACAGGATCGACGGGGCAAGTTTGATCGATGACATAGTAATCCTTCGACAAGGGTAGAGCCTACCGGGTGAGCGTAGCCGCCGGCAGCAGATCCGTCCGGCGTGTAGGGCTGTTCCTGGCCCTGAGCAATATAGTTATTCTCGGTTCGCTCTCTATTATAACATTGTTACGTGCTTCACTCAGGCTGAGCTGGGACTTCAGACGGAGGACAGGAGTGCCGCGCCTGTGGTATCCTGCATTGCGGGAAGGAGGGGGGCATGCATGGCTCGCAAAACAGCAGGACAAACGGCTGGTTCTGGAGTATCTGGCGACCAAGTTTGAAACCGAACGCGACTACACTGAGAAAGAGGTCAACGTGCTGCTCACTGCATGGCACATCTTCGCGGACTTTGCGCTACTCCGGCGCTACCTCTTCGACTATGGCTTGCTGGATCGGGAACGCGACGGGTTACGCTAACTGGCGCACGCACCTTATCTGACAGGAGTTACGCAGTGGGCATTCAAACGGACCGGTTGCTCTCGATAACGGCGTATTTCGTCTGCGGCAGCATGGTACGTTTTTGTCTTTTTCCGGAAAATTTGGCTCGGAGAGCCAAATTTTCCGGAAAAAGCATGTTCCATTCCACCCTGCCGGAGGCGCATCGTGACGGTTGTCCAGGCAGATGCCTGGTTTGGAACCGACCGCGTAACTCCTGTTATCTGACACGACTTACGCGGTGCATGTTCAAACCAGACGTTTGAGCCGAAGGTAGCCCGATTCGCCTGCGGCAGCATGGTACTTTATCGTCTTTTTTACAGAAAAATTGCACAAAGTGCAATTTTTCTGTAAAAAAGATGTCATGTTCCGCCCTGCCGGAGGCGATATCTCCTTTCAGG
>DAOTUI010000265.1:0-3508 GCA_034437035.1 Chloroflexaceae bacterium | reverse complement strand
CTGCTCTTCGGTTTGCTCCACGACCGCGGCTTCGACGATCCCTATATCACCTATCGCTACGCCGTAAATGTCGCTGAGGGTCAGGGGTTTGTCTACAACGTCGGTGAGCGCGTGCTCAGCACAACCGCGCCCTTTTATGCGCTGCTACTGGCATTCGGCGCGTGGGTAGGGCTGGATATTCCGCTGCTAAGTAATGCGCTCGGATGCCTCGGCCTGGCGCTGGGTGGTCTGATCTTCTGGCATCTTGGCAAAGCCTGGAATGCGCGACTGGTGGGGATGACCGGGTTGCTGCTCTACCCAACCGCGCCGCTGCTCCTGCCAACCCTGGGGGCTGAGGTCATTGTAGCGGTTACACTGATTCTGGCCGGCTTTCTGTTCTATGCGCAGCGGCGGTATCTGCTGGTGGCCGGGGTGCTGGCGCCGGCAACGCTGATCCGCGCCGATAGCGTGCTGGCGGTGGGGGTGCTGGGGGGGCACTGCCTGCTCTACCGGCGACATGCTTTGCCCTGGCACGCCCTGCTGCTCTATGGATTGCTGTTGTTGCCCTGGTTTGGGTTTGCCTGGCGCTACTTTGGCGCACCGCTGCCGGTTACGCTGGCGGCGAAGCAGCAGCAAGGGTTGATGGCGATTAGTGAAAGTTTCTTCACGGGGTTCCGGGCAATTCTGGCAGGTTACTGGCACAATCCTCTCTATCATCCCCATATCCTGTTGAGTCTCCTGGGGTTGCTGTCTCTCCTGGCCTGCCGGCGTCGCCGGCTACTTCTGCTGTTCTGGAATGGTCTGTACATTGCGGCCTATACTGCGCTGGGGGTTACGCGCTACTTCTGGTACTATGGTCCGCTGGCGGTCGGGTATGTCACCCTGATCGGGCTTGGTGTAACCTTGATTGCCCGGTTGCTCCGGCGGCGGGTTGGTCGCCGCTGGACCGGCGGCCTGGTTGCGCTCCTGCTCCTATTGCTGCTCATGCCGCAGGTGTACAGTTTGGCCCATCTGCATCGCACCAATGACGCGCGCATGGAGATTTACCGCACGGTGGGGGAGTGGCTGCAGGTGCATACACCGCCTGATGCCGGCGTCGGTACGCTGGAGGTAGGCATTATTGGATACTACGCCGAGCGGCGCATGATCGACTTTGCCGGGTTGATCCAGCCCGCCACAGCCCGTCACCTGACGCCAACCACAACCTATCAGGATGCGGCACTCTGGGCATTTACGCACTTTCGGCCTACGCATCTGGTTCTGCACGCGGGCATGTTACCGCGCCTGGAGGCTGATCCGCTATTTCAGCAACACTGTCATATGGTGGCGACCTTTGAAGAGGCGGACTACGCCGGGCAACTGACGGTGTATGCGTGTCGCTGGTGATGCTGCTTTCTTTACAACAACTTGACAGGTGTACGTTGCTCGCCTATACTACGCAGGCTTTTGTGAGAGAACTACACAGTAGCTGACGGCATAGCGAAGCCAGGTTGCTTCCAGTAGATATGCGGTCCAAGAGCTTTTACTGCTGATCTATGATTAATGTAATGCTAACGCATCCTCCCATATCTGACAGAGTTGTCTCTCACAGCACTCCCCCGGTAGCGCAGCCTATCTGGGCGTTGCCTGTCGCGGTTTCTACGGATTATCCCATCCATGCGCGCATGAACTCAGTTCGTTTCCTGTTGTGGTTATGGACACACCCTGGCAATTCCGGTGTGTTTGTTGGTAATCACAGGAATAGTATCGCCTGTCCCAAAGAACTAACAACTGCTTGCGGAGAAGTTTTCCTATGATGAACCCCAAGACGGCATCGCTCGTTACGCCCTATGGCGGTGATCTGATTAATCTGGTGACGAAGGGTGAAGAGCGTCTGGAACTGATCGCACAGGCCGGTCGCCTGCCATCGATCCAGTTGTCCACCCGGGCGTTGTGTGATCTTGAACTCCTGGCCACGGGTGCATTTTCACCGCTGGATCGCTTTATGAGTCAGGCCGACTATCAAGGTGTGCTCCAGGACATGCGATTGCGCAGCGGTATCCTGTTTCCCATGCCCATTACCCTCACGGTTGATGAGCAGTCACTGGCGGGGGTGGGAGACGCGGTGGCACTGCGCGATGCGCGCAACAATCTGATTGCCGTGATGCAGGTTGAAGAGGTCTTTGATTGGAACCCACAGACCGAGGCGAGTCAGGTGCTGGGAACGACCGATGCGCGCCATCCGCTGGTCTCTGAGATGATCCGCTGGGGCCGCAAAGCGATTTCGGGAGCGCTCAAGGTGGTTGACCTGCCGCAATATTTCGATTTTATCCAACTGCGGCGTACGCCGGCCCAGGTGCGGGCCGGGTTGACCGAGTTGGGCTTTGATAAGGTCGTCGCCTTCCAGACGCGCAATCCGCTGCATCGCATCCATGAGGAACTGACCAAGCGTGCCGCCGAGGAAGTTGGCGGTAGTCTGTTGATCCACCCGGTGGTTGGGATGACCAAACCCGGCGATGTTGATCACTACAGCCGCGTGCGGATCTACCGCTCGTTGACGGAGCGCTATTACGACCCGCAGCGCACCCTGTTGAGCCTGCTGCCGCTGGCGATGCGGATGGCCGGGCCGCGCGAGGCGGTGTGGCATGCGATCATCCGGCGGAACTATGGCGCGACCCACTTTATCGTCGGGCGGGATCACGCCGGTCCCGGCAAGGATAGTACCGGCAAGCCGTTCTATGGACCATATGATGCACAGGAACTGGTGGCGCAGTATGCCGACGAGGTTGGTGTGCAGCCGGTCTACTTCAAAGAGTTGGTCTACCTGCCGGATCAGGAGAGATATGTAGAAGTAACGCAGGCTCCACCGGACGCGCGCACTGCGACGATTTCCGGGACGCAGGTACGCGAGGAGTATCTGGCGAAGGGACGGCTCCTGCCGGAGTGGTTCACCCGCAAGGAAACCGCCGAGATTCTGATGCAGATGTATCCGCCGCTGCACCAGCAGGGCTTCTGTATCTGGTTTACCGGACTGAGTGGCTCAGGCAAGTCTACCACGGCGGAAGTGCTGACCTCGCTGCTGCTGGAACGAGGCCGCCAGATCACGGTTCTGGATGGTGATGTGGTGCGCACGCATCTCTCCAAAGGACTGGGCTTCAGTCAGGAGGATCGGGACACCAACATCCTGCGGATTGGTTTTGTTGCCAGTGAGATTGTGCGTCATGGTGGTGTGGCCGTTTGTGCGGCGGTCAGTCCCTACCGGGCAGCGCGGAATGAATGCCGCAAGATGGTCGGCACGGAGCGCTTTATCGAGGTCTTTGTTGATACGCCGATTGACGTTTGTGAACAGCGCGATGTCAAGGGGATGTATGCGCGGGCGCGACGCGGCGAGATTAAGGGCTTCACGGGGGTGGATGATCCCTACGAGAATCCCACCGATGCCGAGATGGTGCTGAGCACGGTTGATATCACGCCCGAAGAGAATGCGCGCCGGATCATAGCGTATCTGGAGGAGCGCGGGTTTTTTACGGTAGACGGGGCGAGTAGGTGA
>DAOTUI010000264.1:0-17050 GCA_034437035.1 Chloroflexaceae bacterium | reverse complement strand
TCATGCCGACTGAGTCGTAGTTAAACCAGGCCTCCGTAATCTTACCGTCCTCAACATAGTAGACATTGATGCCGGAGAGGACCATCTTTTGCCCGGTCGGCATGAGGCCCATATATTCGGCAGTATGGGTTCCCCGAATAGTCCAGCGCAGAACAACTTTGTTTCCCTCGGTGATGACATCATCAATATGCATCCGCAGGTCCGGGAAGGCGGCATGCAGGGCCGTCAGCCAGCGGGTGTAGGTCTCAAGATTGCGTACTTCCGGGTTATGCGGGTCATGATGCCGATAGTTGGGCGCGAACAGTTGGTTGATCAGGGCCGGATTGCCATTGTTCCAGAACTGCTCAACCTTGCGGCCAATGTTGCTCTCTGGCTCTTTGTACATACAATACACTCCTTGTAGTTGGGTGCTTCGGCGCACTACGCTATCTATCTGGGCGATACGATTCGGGAAAGCAATGTGGTTTGGTCTATAACTATATGTAACGTATTTGCTCTAAAATGTCATCATTCGGGTGATGAAGTTTGCTCAACAAAACGACCGCCTGCACTGCGGCCGGTTGTTACATTTGTTGTGGGGGGATACGACAAATGTTGTAGGTGATAGAGCGTCACCCGGTCACGCATTTAGGAGGCACTCTGTCGTCGGCAAAGACCGCCTGCGTGTCAGAATGTTTGATTGGTCGAAAAGCAGCCGCGCCTGCGGCAGCATAGCACGGTTTCTGATGTCTGGTTCCGCCCTGTTGGAGGCGACATTTCGTGAAGTTGATAGGCGTTACGTGGTCGCTGAGCCGGAAGAGCGTTGGGCTTCCGGCAGGATGGAAGATTCCCGATCTTGTTCACAACAAAATTCATAACGTGAATTTTGTTGTGAACAAGAAAAAAGAAGTACCATGCTGCCGCAGGCGAAGCGGGCTTCCATCGGGTGAAACGTCCGGTTTGCATGGCAACCGCGTAACTCCGGTAGTTGAAAAGGTAATCTTTAATTCTCGGCAGTTGATCGGCCGGTTGTGGTATCGAGGTCGGTATACTCGGCGATAAATGCCGCCGCAAAGGGGGACTGGAGCAGATCGCCCCGGCTCATCCCTTCGGCAAAGGGGGCGCTGGCCCCGTCGCTATTCGCCAGCAGCACCATGAGCGAGTCCTGCTCCGGTATCTTCACCATCAGTGACGAGAAGGCATCGGGCCACCAGCCAAAGTGCCAGACAACGCGGGTGCCGTCGATCTCCTGGACAAACCAGCCCAATCCGTACGGCAAAGGCTGTCCGCTGTTCGACATAGTCGGCGTCCACATCAATTCGCGGCCGGCCGCAGAAATCAGCAGGTTGTTATCCAGCGCGCGATTAAACTTCGCCAGGTCAACCACGGTGGAGATCATCCCGGCGGCGGCATCGACTTCCACACCGGGGTATTCGGCGGGCACCAGGTTGCCCCACTCATCGACACGGTAGGGTCGCGCCAGCCGTTCCATCACGCGCGGCGGTGCGATCCGCTGGTCTGCCGCCGAACTGGCCATGTTCAACGGGTTGATAATCCGCTCGGTCAACAGGGTCTCAAAGCTCTGGCCGGAGACGCTGCCGGCCACCCGTGCCAGCAGGCCATAGACGCCCCCCTGGTAGAGAAAGCTATCGCCGGGGCGGCCCTGCGTCGTATGGCTCATATGGTGGCGCACACTGATCTGCTCGGTTTCGCAGTTGTAATCCGCAATGTTATAGCCGGTGGGGCTGCGAATGATAGCGCAGAGATCGGTATAGGCCGGGTCGTAGGCAGCAAACGGCGCGTTCAGGTCGATTTTGCCCTCCTCGACCAGTTGGAGAATGACGGTTGCCGCAATCGGTTTGGTCAGCGAGGCGAGACGATAGGGGGTGATCTCATCGGCGGGACGTTCGCCGGCGAGATCGGCATACCCAAACCCTTCGGCAAAAACTTCCGTGCCATGCTGAATAACCAGCACCGACATGCCCGGAATGCGATACTGATTGCGCAGGGTTTCCATTGCCACCGCAAACTGAGCCTGTTGCGTTTCCATCGTTGCCGTCGCATTGGCGCTCTGATCCTGGAAGGGGGAGAGATTATCCCCGCCAATTGCGCCGCAGGCCGTCAGCACAGTAAGCACAAGCAGAATCAGGATGATTCGTATAGTCTGGGCCCGCCGCGTTCTTCTCCATACCGCCATCGCTGTCCTCTCGGTAGGTGTCATGTCAATCACGCCAAAGTATACCAGAAATGGCGCACCGCGAACGAATCTGGTATAAAAAATGTATTACACACGCACCTCTACCTCATCCGCAAATATCCTGATCGCCCGGGCCAGCCGTTGCAGGTCGTGCGCCTTTACGCCGGGATAGACCGGCAGGTAGAGCAACCCGGCTATGGTCCGCTGGGCCTCCAGTGGTGCCGTTTCCGGTCGATCCGCCGGGGGCGCGACAACATGCAGGCTGGAGGACCAGCGGCCGGCGTCGAATCCATGCCGGCGGAGGTGCTGCATCAGCGCGTCCGGGTCCGCCACCTGAATCGGGACGGCCCAGTGGGTATGATGCGCGGCACATGCACCGGGCCGCCGGACCATGGGCGTCAGCGTGATGATTGTCTCGGCGACCGCCTTGCGTTGCGTGATATTGCGCCGCTGATCCTGGCGCAGTCGTCGTGCCGGCAGTGCCGGCAGTGGGTAGGCCGGCTGCCGCCGGATGCGCCGCAGCAATTCCGGACCAGGGAAGCCGCGCACCGCCTGCCCGATAAGTTGGTCATGATCAACACCGGCCCGGCGGCAGAGAGCCGGCAGCAGGCGAAAGGTGGCGGGGTAGGTAAAGACCTTCAGGCCGGCATACTTGCCCAACCGACGCAAAAACTGATCCCGACGCTGCCGGGGGTAGGCAGCCTGCAACGTCTGCATCCTGTCCAACAACCCGCGATCCGTCACCCGCAGGAGGCCGCCACCCAGCGCGGTTGCGGTTTTGATCGGTCCAAAGCTAAACATCGTAATGTCGCTCTGGAGATGGCCGCGATAGTCGGAACCGTCGTAGGCCTGCGCGCAATCCTCAATCAGGAAGAGCCCATGCTGCCGGGCAACCTGCACAATCGGCTCCAGCGGCATGCGGCTGCCAAAGAGATGCGCCACCAGCATGGCCCGCGTCCGCGCAGTAATGGCTCGCGCTATGGCCGTCGGCGGTACGGATAGCGTCTGCATATCCAGGTCGAGCGGCACGGGAACCAGTCCATGCGCCTCAATAATGCGAACCATATCCGGAATTGTCACTGCCGAGACCAGGATCTCACTGCCGGGTGGGAAGGCCAGCGCCTGGAGCGCCAGATCAAAGCCGCTGCGCACTGAAAGACAGACCAGCGTGTCGTCCGGGGATGACCAGTGTGCCGCAATCTATCGCTGGAGGGGCGCACGCCGCCCCGGCCGGCAGCAGTAACCTATCCCGGCCAGCAGATCAACCCAGCCAATATCCAGGCGGTTACGTGGAATCATCGCGTCGCTCCCAACTGCTCTATTCGAATCGGCAGATCAGAATGTTGTCCTGATCTGCCGGTGCATGATACCGTGTGCATTCAGTATAACGAGCAGTTGGGCGTGACACCAGTCATCAGAAGGTTAATCCGGAGGTGAAGCAACCGGAATGGGGTGAGTAGCGGGGGCGCATTGCAATCTGCAGGGCGGCAGCCGCCTGCTGCTTGCCGAGGGCAGGACCAGAGCCGACAGATCTTTGGCGACCTGTCTGCTCTCTCCCCACAACCCGCAGTAGCCGTTACTCATCCGCCAGCGCCGCAACGATGCGGCGCTCGGTCTCCTCGTAGCGGCCCTCACCGATATGATCGTAGATGATATTGCCCTGCTTATCGAGCAGGTAGAAGCGCGGCCAGTAGCGGTTCTCGTATGCCCGCCAGATCTGCTTCTCGTTGTCCTGCACGACCGGCCAGGTAACGCCCTGTTCCACCACCGCCGCCTGGACATTCTCCAGCGATTTTTCGCTCTCGAACTCCGGGGTATGCACGCCGATAATGACCAGTCCATCATCCCGGTAGGCATCCCACCAGGCGCGCACATGGGGCCGGGTGCGTTGACAGTTGATACAGCCGTAGGTCCAGAAATCGATCAGGACTACCTGCCCACGCAGTTCCGCCAGCGTCAGCGGCTCTGAGTTGAGCCAGTCGCCGCCGCCGATTAGCTCTGGGGCCGGATTTGCCGGCGTCGGTGTCAAGACCGGGGTTGCGGTCGGAGCGGGGGTTGGCGGTAGCGGTGTCATCGTCGCCATTGCGGTTGCCGCCGGTTTCACCGACGGAGTTGTCTGGGACTGCGCCGCTGTGTCTGCCGCGTTCGACTGATGTGTTTCCTGGGCAACGGTTCCACATCCGGCCAGCGCCAGGAGAATCAGGAGGAGTCCGGGTGTTCCTTTGATTGTTCGTATCCACCAGCAGTGCATCGCGTATCCTTCCTTGATAATGTTCAGCCTGTTCTGCGGCGTTTTGCGCTCTATTCTCTCTATAACAGCGAATGATTGTCACAAGCTTACAAGGATCTTACGCGTTGCGAACGTCATGCGCGAGGGATGGAAGCACAATCAGGTTCCATCCGGTGCGCGGGCTGCTTCCTGCTGCTCCAGCCGGCGTGCCAGAGAATGCTGACTCTCATCTGATGGATTCCCGGCCAGGAGATTTGCCACGCGAATATCTTCATCCGGATCGGGCCAGTGCATGCCGATGCCGTCACCAATCAAGCGCCAGTTCTGACGTTCTGCCATTGTTGCATACAGCAGCCGTGGATACCAGGCCAGTGGGACAATAATGGTTCTCCCATCCGGCAGATCAACGGTCAATGCATCTTCTGTCACAGTCACATGTTGTGCCCGTGCAGGTGTGAGATTAACCATAGTCAATAAGCGCCGATTCGTAGTACCGTTGGCATTTCCGCATGTCACTCCTGATTCTTAGGCGAATCAAACAAAATCATCTTCCCCTGCCCCTGCGCCACCGCACTCCATTCCTCAACCGTAAACTCGACCCGCACCACGCCGCTGGTGGGCAGCTTGTCCAGTTGTTCCCCCGTGAGATACTCGCTGAGTTGCTCGAAGCCAGGATTATGCCCGACCAGCATTACATCCGCGAACTGGTTGTCGATGCCCCGAATAACCTCCAGCAGATCCGCCACATCGGCCTCATAGATCTTCGCCTCGGTCAGAATGCGCTCGGCGGGTAAGCCCAGTTCGTGGGCAACGATTGTTGCCGTGGTCAGCGCCCGCTTTGCCGGACTGGAGATAACTCCATCAGGGCGGGGCTGCCGCTGTGCCAGCCGCCGCCCCATCATCGCAGCGTCGCGTTCGCCCCGGTCGGTCAGCGTGCGCTCAAAGTCCGCATGCGCTTTGTCTGCCTGAACTGCCTTCCCATGCCGGACAATCGTTAGCCGTTTCATAAAAACTCCTTATTTCGTGCGGTTTGCAGCCGCACCTGCACATATTCCCAGGGAATCTTGTTTGCTGTTCTCTTTGACACGACTTACGCGGTGTGGACTGTTCCGGCCGCGTGCCAGACCCGGAAGCTGGTTTCGCCTGCGGCAGCATGGTACGTGATCGATCTTTATTCACAAAAATTTTGCACTATGTGCAAAATTTTTGTGAATAAAGATGGCTTCTTCCGCCCTGCCAGAGGCGATATCCCCTGCCAACCCCGGGATCGCCGGATACATGTCAGCATTGGCCGTTTCGCGGGTTTCGCTCATTTCGTGGTGTTCGTGGTCCAAACGCCCACCGCTAACTCCTGTCTTTGAGTATAGCATGGGTTACGCCGGCTCTGCCCCCACGCGCACAAGCAACTTGCCAAATGTTTCGCCGGTGAAGAGCCGCTGCAGGGCGCGCGGCGCGCCGGCGAGACCGTCCACAACCTCTTCACGGTAGCGCAACTGACCCGCAGCCGGCCACGCGCCGACATCGGCCAGGAATGCCGGTTCGCGCGCGTAATGCTGCGCCACGTTGAAGCCGCGTATGGCGATCTGCCGGGCATGCGCCAGTGCCGGATTGGTTGGTTCCCGCCCGGGCCGCTCATCGTTGTACTGTGCAATCATTCCACAGAGCACCACCCGTCCGCCCGGATTCATCCGGCGCAGTACCGCTTCAAACAGCGGGCCACCGACATTCTCAAAGTCGATATCGATCCCTGCCGGGCACAACTGCTGGAGCATTGCATCAAGATCGGTGCAGCGCCGGTAGTTAAACGCTGCATCAAATCCCAGTTCGTCGCGCAGATAGGCCACTTTTGCCTCCGACCCGGCAGAACCAACCACCCGGCAACCCCGGCGCTTGCCCAGTTGCCCCACCAGGCTGCCCACCGCACCCGCTGCCGATGAGACAAACAGCGTATCACCCGCGCGTGGGCCGCCCAGATCCAGCAACCCGACATAAGCCGACAGACCGGGCATGCCCAGGATGCCCAGCCGGGTCGTGAGCGGCGCAAGGGTCGGATCAATCCGGCGCAGGCCGGAGCCGGCGACCAGCGCGACTTCTTGCCAGGGCAGCATGCCGGTGACAATCTCACCCTCACGGTAGTCGGTATGCGCCGACGCGATGACCTGCCCCAGGGCGTAGCCGGTGAGCGGCTGACCGAGTTGGTAGGGTTGCATGTAGGATGGCGGACGCGCATGCAACTTGAGCCGCATGTACGGGTCCACCGCCAGGTAGATCAGGCGCACCAGCATCTGCCCCGGATGCACTGGCGGCACTGGCGTCTCAACCAGGCGGAAGCAGTCGAGTTGCAGCAACCCCGCCGGTCGCCGCACCAGCATAATCTGCCGGGTAGTTGTCATACAATCTTGTCCGTTCCTCAGTGGTCTCTGTGCCCTCTGTGGCTAAAACTCCTCGACACCATATAAGTTGCCGGTAAGTATACCGTAGTCTGTTGCGTGTATTACCGGCGCACGCAGGTTGCACCCATTTCATGAAACCCGTAGAATGGAGGTAGTGACATCAGTACGACACGACTTACGCGGTGCTGACTGTTCCGGCCTTGTGCCAGACTCGGAAACAGGTTTCGCCGGCGGCAGCATGGTACTTTTTTTATCTTTATCATAAAACATTTGCACAAAGTGCAAATGTTTTATGATAAAGATATGGAATCCTCCGCCCTACCGGAGGCGAATCGGGCCGTTCATCCAGATGAACACCTGATTTGGAACCGACCGCGTAACGCGTGTCAGTATGACTCCTGCTGAGGATAGTATGAGCGGAGAGCGCATCCTGGTCGTGGATGATGAGCCGACGATTGTCGAGGTGGTCGAGTTGTACCTGTCGCGCGAAGGCTTCGAAGTGATAACCGCCGCCGATGGTGCGGCCGCGCTGGCAGCGATTGCTCAGCGGCGGCCCGACCTGGTTGTGCTGGATCTGATGCTGCCCCGGGTAAGCGGGCTGGAGGTGTTTCGTCAGATGCAGGCCGGCGGGGCGCTGCCCACGATTATGCTAACGGCGCGTGGCGAAGAGACCGACCGCGTGGTGGGGCTGGAGTTGGGCGCCGATGACTATGTCACCAAACCCTTCTCCCCGCGCGAACTGGTGGCCCGGGTCAAAGCCGTCTTGCGGCGTACGCAGACGGCCACGGCCGGCAGCAGTTCCGCGCAGGCGGGTGCGGCTCCCACCCCGGTCGTTATTGGCACGCTGCGGATCGATCCGGCGGCGCGGAGTGTGCTGCTGGCGGGCGTACCGCTGGCGCTGACCGCCCGCGAGTTTGATCTGCTGCTCTTTATGGCGCGCTCACCCGGCCAGGTCTTCTCGCGGGAGCAACTGCTGGATCAGGTCTGGGGCTACACCTTTGCCAGCGATGCCGGCACCGTGACGGTGCATATTCGCCGGTTGCGGGAGAAACTGGAGCAAGATCCTACGAAGCCGCGCTTTCTGCATACCGTCTGGGGCGTGGGCTACAAGTTTGATCCTCCGGACAGGGAACAGTAGACTGCATTGCAATCGGGCTTCGGCATACGGCATACGGCATACGGCATACAGACTACAGACTACGGCATACGGCATACAGAACATGCGTCTTTCTATCTTTCTTGTAAGCAGTTTCATTGTGGCCTTCGCCCTGGCACTCTTACTGGCCGTGGGCTGGATGGGCGCGCCCGCCGCCGATGTGCGTGATCTCATGCTCTACCTGGGGCTCTCGACGATGCTCTCGCTGGTGCTGGTGTTGCCGACGTTGCGCTGGCTGCGGGCCGGAGGTGGCCGGCTGCTGCATAAGCTGACCCTGACCTACATGCTGGGCATGGTCATCGCCGCATTTACCATTATCCTGACCGCCCGGCTGATGTTTATCTCCCCGCATGATCGCCAACTGCTACTGCTACTGCTGGCATTTACGGCGGTTGTGGCGCTGGCGCTGGGGATTGTGCTGGCAAATCTCCTCAGTGCCAACATTACCCGCCTGCGTGACGGCGCGCACAAACTCGCCGCCGGGCAACTGGACACCCGCGTCGAGTTGGGTGGCGGCGATGAACTGGCCGACCTGGCCCGCGATTTTAACCAGCTTGCCGCGCAACTCGCCGCCGCCGCCCAGGAGCGCTCCCAGTTGGAGGAGGCGCGCCGCGAGTTGTTTGCCGCCATCTCCCACGACCTGCGTACGCCGCTGGCATCGCTCCGCGCCATGACCGAAGCCTTGGACGATGGTCTGGTCAGTGATCCGGCGATGACGCAGCGCTACCTGGCAACCATGCGCAGCCAGATCGGGATATTGAACAGTCTGATCGACGATCTCTTTGAACTGGCCCGTCTGGAAGCGGGTGTGGTTCACCTGGAACGCGAGCGTACCGCGCTGCAAGATCTGGTCAGCGATACGCTGGAGGGCATGCGCGCTGAGGCCCATCAGCGCGGCGTGGATCTGTCGGGCGTGGTGGCGGCGGAGGTTGGCCCGGTCCTGGTTGCGCCGCAGAAGATTGAGCGGGTGCTGGCAAACCTGGTGTTGAATGCTCTGGCACACACGCCGGCAGGTGGCCGGGTGACGATTACGGTGCGGCCTGTCCTGCCGGACGAGCAGCCCACGCTGGAAAGCGGGGAAGCCAATCTGCTGGTTGAGGTCGCGGATACGGGAGAAGGCATTGACCCCGCCGATCTGCCGCATATCTTCGAGCGCTTCTACCGGGGCGAGAAGTCCCGTTCGCGCCGGACGGGGGGCACCGGGTTGGGGCTTGCCATTGCGCGGGGCATCGTCGAGGCGCACGGCGGGCAGATCCGGATCACCAGCCGTCCGGGTGTCGGCACGTGCGTCTGGTTTACGTTGCCGGGGGAGCGTAATTCGTTGGAACGTTAGCACGTTTTGGTGGTCAGTTCCGATATGGTTTGCCGGTGGCGGTTAGCTCTCGATGGAAGCGTCACCCGACGCGGCATACACCTGTCGGAGATCGTCGGGAGTGCCGGCGGCCTTGATCCGGTCACGTATGGCCTGGAGCAGAGCAACCTCGGTGATGGGCTGAATCTCCGGCAGCAGTGCCAGCCCGTCATTGCCAAATTTGAGGTCAAGCGCCAGCGCGATCCCGGCGAGCAGTTCCTCACGACGGCCCTGCTGAAGTCCTTGCTCCAAACCTTTCTTTATCCCAATTCGTTCTACACTGGTGACGTATGGCATCCGTTTTTCCTCCTCCCTAAACGTTCCAACGTTCCAACGTTTCAACGCATAGAAACTCCTCCAGATAGGTTTCCAGCGCATCTTTCCAGGGGCTATCGTAATCGTCGGTGGTAGTTATGGCTGGTGCGTCTCTTGCCCGCGCACCGGAACGAACGCCCCGCCCCGGCTCAGAATTACCGCGCCCAGGCCCGCGCCGGCAAGCGTGTAGAAGAGAATGGCGCTCCCGGCAGGCGTGAGGATGCCCAGCAGCGTCAGTGGGAGCAGCAGCAGCAGCGTGCCCACAATTGTCGCCTGCCCCGACTGCCCATAGCGCGAGATGCGCAGGAGACGCCGGCCGGCAACCTGGGCCAGCGTTGCCAGGCCGTAGATGTAGGGTAGTTGTAGCAGGAGCAGCAGCGCCAGGATCAGCGGCAGACCAACCAGGGTCATTGCCAGCAGCGCTGAGAGTGGCAGCAGCAGGGCCGCTACCAGCAGCGTGGTCAGCAAGCCCAGTAGCAGTGAACGCCAGGGCATCGACAGCAGCGTTCGCCCGGCTCCCTCGGTACGGCACGGCCAGCGCCAGGCGCTGATACCGGCCAGCAGCAGTATAAATAGTGCCATAACAACACTAAGAACTGCTCTGGGTAACGGCCCGGGCATACTTGACTGCGGACTTCCAAAGAGCGTGACCAGGCCGGCGACTGCTCCCGTTCCGGCTGCGGCTTCGCTGCCGATAACCCGACCGGCGACCCGGGCGCCGTCAGGTTGCGCTAGCTGACCGCTCAGCACCAGCACATGCCCATCAACCCGGGCCGTGTCACCCAGTTGGATGGCACCGCCATAGCTCACAACATCCCCATGGACATGCCCGTTAATCGTTATCTGTCCGCTCCAACTGGTCACATCCCCCAGCACCTCACCCTCAACCAGGATATCCTGCCCGGTTGTGGCAAGATTACCCTGTACCTGTTGATCCGGGGGGACATGCAGCTTATCGCTCGTTTCCTGGGCATGCGCCGGTACAGGCAACAGCAGACTGAGGAGGATCAGGGCAATGAATATTGCCGACAATCCTCCCCAAAATCGGGTGGTGCGGGGGTATGGGAGCGGTCTACGTCGTATGTTCATTGTGCCCAACCTTACCTGATAATTGCATAACATCATCAGCAAAGCCTTCCGGTTGTAACCGAAAGGCAAAAAGTTCTTTTTTGGCATTTCCAGAGCTACTTCCCAACGAACAGGCAGCGCCCGGTCTGGCTTACGCTTCCAGTGGTTGTGCCGGCGGTATCTGCTGCACCAGTTGCCACCAGAGCCAGACTGCGCCCGCAACCAGCAGCACTCCAGGTAGTAGCAGCGTTATGCCCGGCGCAAACAGGACATGCACCAGGGGTTTGGCCGCCAGCACCAGCACCAGCACCAGTTGTCCCACCGCGCTAGTGACGCCACCAAGTAACTCGGCCGGGCCGCTGCTGTTAACCAGTACACCCCAACTGCCTAACATCAGCAATACCAGGAGGCCGCTGAGCAGCATCCCTACCAGCACCCTGACGTGCCGCCGCCGTTGTCGTTCTGCCAGGGCTGCGGCTGCGGGTGGCTTATCCGGCAGGCGGGCCAGCACCCGCGCGGTCAGGTCCGGTGGCGGGGCCACGGAGGTTGGCTGCCCATAGCGGGCCAGCAGACGGCGGATGGCTTCATCGGCCGTCTGCTCCTCGATAGCTGTCAACTCGTCATCGTTTCGGCGTTCCATAGCGTCTCTCCATCGCTTCCCAGCGCCTCGGCCAGCATTTTGCGCCCACGATGCAGGCGCGTCTTGACCGTGCTCTCGGTCAAACCGGTAATCTCGACAATCTCGTTGTATGCCAGATCGTGCCAGTAGCGCAGGATCATAACCAGCCGATACTGTTCCGGCAACTGCTGCAATGCGTGCTGCACAATCTCCCGGCGCTCGCGTTGGAGTGCCCGGTGCTCCGGCCCCGCCTGCGAACTGGGCAGCCAGAAGGCGACATCATCCAGCGTCACCCAGGTATGCCGGCGGCGGCGTAGCCGATCAATACAGTGATTGGAGCTGATGGTCAGCAGCCAGTTGACAAAGCGCCGGGAGGAGTCAAAGGTATCCAGGCGCGTATACGCCTTCAGAAAAATCTCCTGCACCGCGTCTTCGGCCTCCTGCGCATCGTGCAGCATCCGGTACGCCTGATTGTAGACAACCCCGGTATAGCGTTCTACCAGCCGGGTGAATGCCGACTGATCACCCGCAAGAGCCTGGGTCACCCACCGAGCCTCATCGGCCTGCTGATCCATAGATTGCTGCTCCACCTAATAATGATGTACGTAAGTCACTGTTCCAACGTTTCAGCGCTACCCTGATCGCTCGCGCTTCAGGTTGCATCCGTCTCTGCTGCTTTGGAATGCTGCATCTGCTATCTCAATCCGCGGGATCGGCAATATTATACGTCACTTGCGCAACTAAGCAGCTTCGTGTACCATCCCTATTAACTCGTACCCACCATTTACCGGGGGTTGGTGGCAAAGCCAGTGAGTGGGCGGCCCCCCGGACGCCCTGGGAGATAGCAGTGGCAGGCAGCTACAATCGAGACCAGATTCGTGCCGCGCTGGCCGAAACTGATCCCAACTACAGCAATTATTTAGATCTGGAGAGCGGTACCGTCATCAAGATTCATGATACTGACCCAAGCCCGGAGACCGAGAAACTACGCGATCAGATTATGGAGGGCTATGGTGACCGCTATCGCTACATTCCGGGCGGGAATCCCAGCCCCGGCGATGATGATGTTCAGTCCTGGCTCGAGGCGGAAGGGCTCTAGCTCCGCTATGCCGGGCACGGGGTAGGCTTATCCAGACAAATGGCTTCGGATAGCAGGGGATTCTTTTCCCTGTTGTCTCCCTGACCATTTTGTCTACTTTATGTAGGGCTGTCCACTCGCTGCCGGTGGAGTAGCGCGACCAATCAGACCGGCCAGGACGACCATCGTCGTCACATAGGGCAGAATCTGTAAGAACTGCACCGGCAGTGGGCTTCCGCCAACCTGAACCCCCAGGATCTGGAAGCGTGTACTAAGTGCTTCGGCAAATCCAAAAAGCATCGCGCCGCCAAAGGCACCAAACGGTGTCCATTTGCCGAAGATCATGGCTGCCAGGGCAATAAACCCTTTCCCCGCCGTCATCCCATCATCAAATGTTCCTACAGTCTCCAACGAAAACCAGGCTCCGGCCAACCCCGCAATCATGCCGCCGATGACAACATTTATGTAACGTGTGCGGTACACGTTGATACCAAGCGTATCGGCGGCCCGCGGATTCTCGCCCACCGCGCGTAATCGTAGCCCCCAGCGCATTGAGAAGAGCACAATATGGGTGCCGATAACCAGCAGAATCATGGTATAGAAAATCGGTTTGTTGTTAAACAAAATATTGCCGAGCAGCGGCGTATGTTCAGTTAACCACATGAACACCGGGCCAATGAGCGGAAGATCTGTAACCACCGGTAAGGTGGTCCGCCCGCCCAATGTTTCCACCAGGTAGCCCCGCCGCAGATAGCCGGTCAAACCAATCGCCAGGATATTGATCACGGTACCGCTGATGATCTGGTCGGTCCTGAGGCTGATCGAGAGCCAGCCATGCAGCAGGGCCGCTAACCCGCCAACAATAACCGCAAATAGCACACCCAGCCAGATATTGTTTGTCAAGACAAAGGCGGCAAAGCCAAAAGCCGCGCCCAGGAGCATCATACCCTCGATGGCAATATTAATAACCCCCGAACGTTCGCAGTAGATGCCGGCGAGTGCGCCCAGGGCCAGCGGTGTTCCCAGGCGTAGCGTTTCCGAGATCATCGTTAATGCATTGGTCTGTTTACCTGCCGCTGCGGCAATAAGAATAGCCGGGAAGAGCAGAAACCCGCTGAGCCAGAGCAGCCGGCTTGCCGGCCGTCCCACCGGCCGGAAGAGCCCCAACCCGCCGGCAACCAGGTAGACCACCCCAATGATGAACATGGTCAGAGCGGTTGGCACCTCCAGCACTGGCCCGCCGATGCCAAAGAGCAGTCGAGTAGAAACCGGTTCCGGCGCTCCGAGCCGCGAAGCATAGCTTACGATGATCAGCAGTCCAACAAAGGCAAAAAAACCGGCAATAATCTGCTGGCGGGTGAAACCGCGACGTCTGGTCATAGCTGTGCTTTCCTTCTAGCACCGGGGAGAAAGAGACGGGACCAGTATAAGCTCCGCAGCCTGATCCGACTGCTACCGACATCAGGATGCAACCGGTTTCCGGGGGCAGGCGTATGTTGCCTCTGGCAGAGTAAACCAGTCACTCTAAATACCTACATCCTGAACTTGTACGAATACACCGGCACTGTGCGATAGATAAATCATACCACACTCTTTGGGTTTCAGTGTTCACACCTATCTTAACAGGACTTACGCGGTCGGTTCCAAACCAGGCGTCTGCCTGGAAAAATGGCCCGATTCGCCTGCGGCAGCGTGGTCATTTTTTATTCTTTTTCACAAAAATGTTGCTCTCAGAGCAACATTTTTGTGAAAAAGATCCGGAATCTTCCGCCCTGCCGCAGGCGAAACCAGTTTCCCAAGGAGTGACCGCGTAACTCCTGTATCTTAAGAGAACAAAGAACCAGAGAACAAACTTGCGGCTTCTCTGATCCTCTGATCTCTGTCTGTTTGTGCTTTCTCCATGAACAGACGCTCTGTCACACCGTGACAGAGCGTCGTAATAGCGTTTATGCGGGTGCGATTCGTTTCCGATCAGTAGCGAAATACTGCGGCAATCGCGCCCTTCTCCGGCACATCCTCCGGGTTGACGGCAAAGACTGCACCGCTATTCAGGAAGGTATGCGCTGCCGCAAAATCCAGCAGGTCTTCGTTGGTGGGACTGGCTTCCTGCTCCAGGTTAACCCTGTTCTGCGCCGGATCAAACGTGCCCCACTGGTGTTCGCCCACGGCGACGAAGAGATGATTGACGCGCCCATTGTAGGCTGCCGGGACAATCTCCTGGATGTCGCTGGAGGCCAACCCCTGTCCGGTAGCATTGCCGTAGTGTTCGGCGGCTACTTCCTGCGATTGCCGGAAGTAGGGCTCGACAACTTTCCATGCCTCGGCATGCAGTTCTGCTGGTTTAAGTGTATCAGGGTTGCCCGTGACCCATCCGTCAAGAATATTGTTGTAAGAACTCGCATCCCGATAGATCGGCAGCAGATGTTCAACGCCGGCCAGCACCAGTGGGGCCTGTTCGTCGTGGAGTACCTCTTCCCACAGACCCTTATCGACCCGTTTGGAATAGCGCGTCAGATCGCTGTTCTCAAACGCCTGCGCCCCAGTTCCGAAGGTAACTGCCGGACGTTTACCACCACCGGCACCGCCACCTTTGACATTCGCCCCCGGCATTCCGGTATAGAACTGCGACTGCTTCTCCGGGTCGTCATACTGGAGTGCCTCTTCAATATTCTTCGGCACATCTTCAAGCTCAACTTCGCAGACGCTGTAGCGCGTTCCCTGCAGTAGTCGAACCACATTATGGCTGAAGGCCAGAATATAGAACCGGTCATTGCTGTTGAATAGCGACATCAGCGGCTTGATATGAAAACGGTCGGCAATGACGACCAGTTCTTCAACATGAAGCGGCAGCCGGTAGGTTCGGAACATATTCGGCGCACAGAAGACGGCCAGACCTTCACCCTGGTTTTGCCAGAAGGTTGCATCATCCAGCAGTTGGCGCACGGGGTCAAGCATATCCCGCGCTGCCTCAGGCCGCATACCCCGCTCGGGCAACTGTTCCTCGGCCTGCCCCAGCAGATTCTTCAGCCGGATGGGATCCTGGCGGGTCTCTGCACCACCCCGGTGTGTCGGCAAAAACAGCGACACACATGGCCCCTCAGCTTGCTCGATTAAGGCTTTCAGCTCAGTCTTCGAGAGAATCTTCATAGTTTACCCCTTTGCTCTCATAATTTCCTGTTAGAGCTTTTTGCAAGTTCCGTGCCGCGCCACCGCGTTTTATGAAAAGAAGAGCAAGGCAAACGCGCCCAAATAGAGCACCAGGATCATAAAACTCTCGAATCCGATATTCCCAATGCCCCGCTCCTGGCGGCGGATCAAGCCCATCAGCAAGATACCGACCAGCAGGCCAGTCAGTGCCATCAGGAAAATCTGCTGTTCGGTTATCGCGTGATAGATTGATCCCTCGCGGTAGGCCACATCTGATACGGCGACAAAGAGCGTGTCAAAGGCATTCCCCCCAATAATCCCGCTTACGGCCAGAGTAAGCGCTCCCTGCCGCACTGCCGATACCGAGGTAACCAACTCCGGGAGCGAAGTCGAGACAGCGGTGAACAGACCACCCACCACGGTTTGCGAAAGGCCGGTGCTATCAGAAATCACCTCGCCGGTACGCCCGACAACCCAGCCGGCAGCGCCAATAATTACGGCAAAGATGGCAAATCGTACCCACATTCCGACCAGGCTCTGGCGATGGGCAGCCTCCTCATCCGGCACGTCCTCTTCCGTTTTGGCGGTCTGGCGCGGACGCCACATTGGTTCATTCCGGGCCTGCTGGACCATCTGCAATCCATAGACGTAAATAATAATCATAAAGGGCGACGCCGGGTTGATCCCCCAGATATGAAATGGTGGACTGGTTGTCGCCAGGATCGGAATTGCCAGCAGCGTAATAAGCAGCGTGCCCTGCATAATATTGGCAGCCGAGGCCGCCGCATGCTCCAGGTTGGCCTTGCGGTAGGCCGCATCGGCGGCGACCAGGAAGACCGTCTGGACGGCAATCCCGCCCAGCGCATTACTGACCGCGAGTTCCGGGTAGCCATTGGCCGCCGTCGTCACCGAGGTAATAATGCCGGGAAGTGAGGTACTCGCCCCCAGAAAGAGCGCACCGGCAATGGCTTCACCCATGCCGGTGCGATCGGCGAGGCGGTCAACCAGTTCGGCCTGTCGCCATCCAATCACGCCGATAATAACGGCAGCAATAACAAACAAAAAAATACTGGTAAGCAGGGACCAGTTTGCGGGGTTAAGTGCGGCGATGTGACACCTCCTGTGATGCTTCTTCTGTGTGGAAACCTGTCGGGATTGTAGCAAGTAGTGTGCCACACGTCGATTGCTCATTCTATATTAAGGTACCTTGCTGCCGAAGGCGTGATGCGCCGCTACCGGGCGCAAATGTTCGGTTTGAATGCCCAATGAAGGAGAAAGGCACCTATCGTATCATCAGCGCCACCGACCTGGAAGCGACGTTTCGGAAACACGATGATGACCTGATCCTGGGCTGGAATGCGGCGATTGCCACGACCACCACCCGCATTCGCGCCGTCACCGCCGTCACCGGAGCCACGCCTGATAGCGAGACCCCGGCGCTCCTGCTCCAGCAGCAGATCGCCGCCGGAGCCGCCCTGCCGCGTGACCTGGTGATGGATCGGGCCGGTGGCTGGGGC
>DAOTUI010000263.1:0-5690 GCA_034437035.1 Chloroflexaceae bacterium | reverse complement strand
GTGCAGACACAGGTACCATAGCCGGGGTGTTCCGCACGATAGTTTCGTGTGGCTTGTATCGGTGATGGCGGGTTTCCTCCGCATCCGGATGCGGCAAAACGCCTCAACGGTTTATATGCGATTGCCCTGGGGAGGTGATGGCGCTGTTAGCGCGAACGAAGAACAAAGAAACAGAGAACAAACCACGGCGAACAAACCTGTGCTATCCTTAGAGCAACAGCGGTGATAGGGTTAGCAGCTTGCAGCGGTGAAGGAGAGTAGATGGCTGCAAAGATTAAATTTGGGCTGATTGTCGGTCTGTTCGGGCTGGTCCTTACCATGGTAGTAAGTTTTCTCGTGGGAGTATGTGGACCATTCGTCGGGCTGGCAGCCGGAGCGATTGCGGGCCTGTTGACGGTACGCGCAGAACGCCCCGCGAACCGGAATGCCGGTGCAAGTCAGGGAACGCAGGCCGGAGCGATCGCCGGCGGGTTGACCCTGGCAGGTCAACTTATCGGAAATATTGGAGGATTCATGCTTCTCCAGGCATCGCAGGTAGATCTCCCATTTGGCGAGATGCCTCAGACGTCTGCCGAAGAGACGGCCTTCTGGATTGGTGGTATCGGCGTTGTGGTCTGTTTTGGCCTGCTGGGGCTGGGGCTGCGCGTGCTGGGCGGCGCGAGCGCAGGCTACTTCGCCACACCCGAGTCGCCGGCAGCAGGGGGAGAACCACCCCAATCGTCCTACCCGCCGATGTCGTAACGCGGTAAGGAACCGGATTATGCCAATCTCCAGCACGAGCAATGCCACTATCAAGCATATTCGCCGCCTGCGCCGGCGCAAGGAGCGCGAACAAAGCGGGCTCTGCTTTATCGAAGGTATTCGCCTGGTAACGGAAGCCCTGCAGCTTGGCGCGGCGATTGAGGCACTGATCATTGCCCCGGATCTGCTGACCAGCGCGTTCGCCTGGGAGACGGTAATGTCGCCGGCGGCACAGGTTGAGCGGATCGAGGTGACGCCGGAGGTGTTCCGGCATATCTCGTCGCGGGAGGGGCCCCAGGGAATCGGCGCGCTGGTCCGGCAGCGCTGGGAGCCGCTTGCGCAGGTGCGGCTGGGGACGGAACTGGGCTGGGTGGCGCTGGATGCCGTTCAAGACCCCGGCAATCTGGGGACGATTCTGCGTACGAGTGATGCCGTCGGTTGCGCGGGCGTGATTCTGCTGGGGAATGCTACTGATCCGTATGATCCGGGGGCGCTACGAGCCGGCATGGGCGTAATCTTTGCCCAACAACTGGTGCGCGCCAGTTTTGCCGAGTTTGCTACCTGGAAGCAGCAGTATGGCTATCGGGTCGTCGGCACCTCGGATGCGGCCACGCTGGACTACCAGGCATGCCGCTATCAGCCGCCGCTGGTGCTGCTGATGGGCAGCGAGCGGCTGGGGCTATCGCCGGAACAGCAGGCGCTCTGCGATCAGATGGTTAGCATTCCGATGGTGGGCCGGAGCGACTCACTTAACCTGGCGGTTGCAACCGGCGTGATGCTCTACGAGATGTTTAATCAAAATAGGGGTTAACGGTTATGGGTTATGGGTTACGGGCAATACCTTTCAAAGAAGCTCGCGCAAAGCCGCAAAGGACGCCAAGAACCGCAAAACTCTGTAGCTTTGCGGCTTTGCGCGCGTCAATTTCGGCATATTTGAAAGGTCTTGGGGCTAAGGGTTAACGATTTAGAAACCGATTGTAACCGTTAACCCTTAACCGTTAACCCTTAACCGTTAACCCCTAACCGTCACAACCTATGTCTCAATCATGCGGCGATAGCGGGCCTGGATCACCATAAAGATACCATAGGCAATCAGGCCAAGCGCGACAATCCCCAGCAACCAGGGGCCGAACGGCTGCTGTGTGAGCGTCTGCAACACCTGCGCCAGTCCTTCAGCCTCCTGTGGCTGTGCCTGGTACGCCGCCACGATGAAGAAGATCCCGATCATCGTCCAGACCACACCGCGCGCGGCCAGACCAAAACGCCCCAGTCGGGTCGCCCAGGTCTGCTCGGTCGGGCTCATATCTTGCAGTTTGAACTTCTTGCGGAACGAGGCTTTGTAGGCGCGCTGCAATTGTTCGAAGCCGGCGGCAATTGTGATTATACCCACAATGCCGACCAGCCACTGTCCAAAGGGCTGGGACATCAGCCGGGCGGTAAAGCTCTCGGTTGAGCTACCGCCACCGCCACCACCATTACCCATAATGATCTGGAAAGCAGTGAATGCCAGAAATCCATACAGAATACCACTGACGACATAGCCAATACGCGTAGCAATTCCCTTGGCGTCCGTACCTTTGTTTTCCGGGTCAGCGATCGCCTCGGCAAAACGCCAGACGACATAGCCGGCTAACCCGACAGCCACCAGTCCCAGCAAGACCTGGCCGAAGGGCTGGTTGGCAATCGATTGGAGTGCGCCACTCGACCCGGTCGTCCGACCACCTGAGCCAATCGCCACCTGAAACGCCAGCACGCCAACAATGGCGTAGACAACACCCTTGGCGGTATACCCAAAGCGTCCCAATCGGTCAATCCAGGGACTGGCCTCCTGCGAAGCCTGCTCTGCCTGATTCTGGGCTCTCTCTGCCTGATTCTGAGCTTTCTGGACAGATGTATTCTGTGCCATGATAATCCCTCCCTGACTACAATAACCAAATATTTCTCTGAACAGGAGAAAAGCAAGTTATATGCCAGGGAAGCATCCGGCGCTACAAAGCCGGTTAAGCCCGGCGCGCCTGCCAGTCGGCGGCCCGTTCGGCGGTATCGACGCAGGCATCGAGTTGGGCAAACAGCGCCGGCTGTAGCTCCGCAATTGCGGAGCCGATGAAGACCAACTGGTTGAGGTGCGCCGGAGCCTGCTTGAAGCGGGTGGTTTCGTAGTCAACTCGCCCCGATACGACGTTGACCAGTGCAGGCCAGGGCGCATCAGTGCAGTGAACATAGCCCTTGGCGCGGTAGATCTGCGGCGGCAACTCGCGCATCACCGCCTCGATCCGGGTGCGCTCCAGCGGCGCGTCAGTCTGCCACAACAGGGTACCGATCTGCTCCGTGTGCAGATGATCATGCGGCGGCGGGGCGGCCTCAGCGAGCCGGGGGAGGACCGGCCCGGCAAAGAGCAAGCGCGGGTCAATCCGGCCATGGCTGGTCTCGCAGCGGGTGGCGCGCCCGTTATGCTCCTGGAGCAGCGCATGCACCTGTGCCAGTTCCGCCGCCGATACCAGATCGCACTTGTTGAGCACCAGAAAGTCGGCGGCGCGCAGTTGCCATGCCGCTACCGGCGACTGTTCCAACTGCTGCGCGATATGGGCCACATCCACCAGCGTAACAATTGCATCAAGCGGCAGATCGCCCGCCCGTGCCTGCCGGATCAGGCTGGAGGGCTCGGCCAGCCCGGTCGTCTCGACAATAATCAGATCCGGCGCGGCCAGCGTCAGGATCTCCTCCACCGCCAGCAGAAAATCTGTCCCGATGGAGCAGCAGATGCAGCCGCTGGTCAGCTCGATCATCTGCGCAACGTTCAGACCCGCAACGACCTGCCCATCGAAGCCAACCTCGCCAATCTCATTCACGATCAGCGCGATACGTTGTCCCGCAATGCCCTGCTCCAGCAGATGCCGCAGCAGCGTGGTTTTGCCGCTGCCCAGAAACCCGGTCACAATACTGATTGGTGCCGTCATCAAAACCTCCCCGGTTGCGCCGTCACATAGCCGGTCAACTCAACATAGCCGCTGCCCTGAACCGGTTGCCCCCCCTGCGTGCCACTGATCTGTACCGCGCCCTCCCAGTAAATAATGTTCGTCGGCAACTCCTGATCGGCCAGGTAGGGCACCAGTTCCAGCGATAGCTCCGCCTCGGGCAGTGTCAACCGCCAGCGCGCCGGGTAGGTTGCGCCGCTGTGGGGGCTGCGCCAGGTGTCCAGCGCTTCGATCTGCAGATCGTCGGCATCCAGGTGACGGGTGGTGCCGTCGGGCGCGATCAGCGAACCATGCGAAAAGGGCGAAGTGCTGCCGTCGGCCTGGCGAATACGGGCAAACATCAGATCCCAGCCGCTATCCAGTTGCACCGCGAACCAGTCCCAGCCGACGGCGTCATCGTCGAGTGCGCTAGTGCCGAACTCGTGATCCATCCAGCTCAGCCCCTGCACCGTGTAAGACTGCCCGGCAACCCGGATGGTGCCGCTGGTCGCCATGCGCGTGAGCGAGTAGTAGAAGGAGGCATTGCCCACCGCGGACCCCTTCCGGCTCAACCCCTGCTCGCCCTGAAGCACCGGCGGTTTGCTACTCGCCAGCGTCAGGTCCAGCGCAATCTCGCCTTCGGCGGCGCGCAGATGCATCTGCATACCCTCCGGCCCGCTCCCTGTAACCGACCAGTCCTCCAGGAAGACGCGGAAGGGATCACCCGTGGCACCCGCCAGTCCCGCTGCCCCGCGACTCAGCCGGTCGTAGGCATAGAACTGCTCGCCGACGACATCGGTCAGCGCGAGATGGCCCAGGTACATAGTGTGGGTGGCCCAGTCCGAGGCGCGCTGCACCGGCTCCGGGCTCAACGCCTGACGAAAAATCGTAAACTGAAACCCGAAGTGGCGGCCCGTAGCGCTGGTGAGGTTGCCGGTGTAATACCACCACTCGGTGCGATAGGTCGGGTGCGGCCCATGATCCGCCGGGAAGACAAATGGGCGCGGCGCAGTCGCGCGGGCAAACCCGGCCGCGTCCCCGGCATTCACCGCATCAATCACATCCAGCGAGGCGCGGATCTCCGGTTGCGCCGCACCGCCACACCCCGCCAGTACTATCAGCAAGAGCAAAAGAATTCGCTGCATCTGTATCCTTACAAGAACAAAAACCAGAGAACCAAGAACAAACACGATGTCCGGCATATCACGGGAATCCCGGCTTCAGCCGGCGGCATGCCTGCCGGGAACGCCTGATCCGGCTGAAGCCGGGACGCCAGATTATTGCTCATAAGCCGGAACTCCTGCGAGTCGCTGTCCGGATTAAAATCTCAACGTGCATGAGCCGCGTCTACAAGCGAATCATACCGAATCTGTAAAACACCAGGTACGCAAGGTATGATACCATGTTCCCGGTGCCACGTCAGACCGCACTATTCCGATAAAACAGCGGTGGATGTTCATATCAGGCGTGTTATCACGTGCAGAACTAGTTTCGTCGCCAACAGGGTGGAAGATACCAGTTCTTGTTCACGAACATGTTGCACGTTGTGCAACATGTTCGTGAACAAGACAAAAACGTACCATGCTGCCGCAGGCGCGTCTGGCGTTCATCGCGGCAAACGGCCGTTTGCATGGTAACTGCATAACTTACAGGACTTACGCGGTCGGTTCCAAACCAGGCATTTGCCTGGACCCATGGCCCGATTCGCCTCCGGCAGGGTGGAATGGGACATTCTTTTTCAGGAAATGTGGCACAATGTGCCACATTTCCTGAAAAAGATACAAACGTACCATGCTGCCGCAGGCGAAAACGGCCTTTGTAGGCGTACATGTCTGATTTGTACGCCCACTGCGTAAGTCCTGTAACTTACACGACTTACGCGGTCGTTGACCTGGCAGGTGTCTGCCTGGACAAACGGCCCGATTCGCCTCCGGCAGGGTGGAAGATATCGTTTCTTTTTCAGGAAAATTTGGCTCTCCGAGCCAAATTTTCCTG
>DAOTUI010000262.1:0-26335 GCA_034437035.1 Chloroflexaceae bacterium | reverse complement strand
ACTTGACGAAGCGTGTGCCGCAGTGAACCGAACGTATCCACGCGATCACACGCTATATGCCGCCGTTCGTGTTCCTTCGTGGTCTTCGTGGTTGGTCTGATGTTTGCCGTTTGGAAGTCAGATTGGTATGAGAGTCGATATCCGGATTTAATGTTCAAAATTCATAAGACAGACGCACGACACCGGCGACACCAGAGACTCACGCAAAGACGCCCAGCATACCCACTACACAGGCAACCTGCGCAAGCCTGTGAAAATGGCAGCACCGCTAGAACACCAACTCCTCTGCCAGGTGGGATGTATCATTATAGCGCACCAGTTCGATCCGCTCGCCAAACAGCAGTTCACTCACCGCGGTATTCTGCGTGGTGGCATAGTGTGACCAGCACAGCGTATTCCGATCGACCCAGTAGGCCAGCGCGGCGCTGATCACCGCCCCATGCGTGACGATCAGCATGGTACGGCCCTCATTAGCAGCCAGCAGGCCATGCAGCGTACCCAGTGCCCGCTCAACAAACTCGTACGGCGACTCGCCCCCCTGACATGGTGTATAGGTACCACTCTTGATCGTTGCGCGCCAGTTCGCCATGTCCGTCCCCTCCAATGTTCCAATGCCAATCTCCCGCAGTCCCGGACGGATCTGCACCGGCAGGCTCAGCACCGCGCCGATGATATCAGCAGTTCGCTGGGCGCGCCGCAGCGGACTGCTAAATAATGCCTGAATACGGGAACCGTTAGTTTGTAGCCACGCACCCAACTGGTGCGCCTGTTCCTCACCCCGAGGCGTCAATGGATCATCCCCGCTACCCTGCAACCGCTCGGCAGCATTGGATAGCGACTCAGCATGACGAACAATGAGGAGGCGGGTTGTAAGACGATGTGGCATAGTTGCACCTCACTTGCATTTAGTCTGATAGATTTATTGTACACCGACAGAGAGCCTGGGTGCCGCGATCACCCGGTCTCCGTTTCATCCTCATCCCTCATCCAACTGGACCCCCAGAATATTGAACCCTGCATCAACATAGATGATTTCCCCGGTTACTGCACTGGAAAGATCGCTACAGAGCCAGAGCGCCGTATTACCGACATCTTCGCTCGTTACATTGCGGCGCAGGGGAGCGGCTGCGGCAAACTGCCGGTGGAGCACACGAAAGTCGCCGATGACACTGGCCGCCAGGGTACGAATCGGCCCGGCGCTGATGGCGTTGACCCGCACCCCACGCGGGCCCACATCGGCTGCCAGATAGCGGACACTGGCTTCGAGCGCAGCCTTTGCCACGCCCATCACATTGTAGTTGGGTATGACCTGCTGGGAACCATGGTAGGTCATAGTGATAATGGAGGCACCGGGGGCCAGCAGATCGCCGGACGCGCGGGTCAGCGCAATCAGGGAGTAGGCGCTGATCTCCAGCGCTGTGCGAAAGCCCGCGCGACTGGTCTTCAGGAACGAGCCGTCGAGTTCGTCACGGTTGGCAAACGCAACCGCATGAATAAGAATATCCAGACTGCCATAGACTTCGCGCACACGCGTCATTAATGCATCGATCTGTTCATCGCTCCCCACATCGCAGGGCTCAATCAGCTTTGCATCAAGACTGGTTGCCAGCGGACGCACGCGCCGCTCCAGGGCATCACCCAGGTAGGTAAAGCCCAGGTCCGCACCTTCGCGGTGAAGTGCCTGCGCAATACCCCAGGCAATCGAACGCTCATTGGCAACTCCCAGCACCAGTCCTTTTTTACCATCCAATAATCCCACTTGTTTACTCCTCAGGTTTCAGGTTGCCGGGCATGACGACCTTTTCCGGCTTCCACTGCTCCCTGGCATGGTACCACAGAAGATGTACGGTAGCATTAGCCCTCTTGACGACCATGGATGCGCGCTCTATACTCATTGACAGGACTTACGCAGTTACCATGCAAACCGGACGTTTCACCCGATGGAAACCCGATTCGCCTGCGGCAGCATGGTAATTTTTTCTTTTTCATAAAAAATTTGCATATAATGCAAATTTTTTATGAAAAAGAAATAGGATCTTCCGCCCTGCCGGAGGCGATATCCGCCACCAAACCCGGGATCGCCTGATGCAGGTCAGCATTGGCCGTTTCACGGTTTTCGCTCGTTTCGTGTTGTTCGTGGTCCAAACGCCCACCGCGTAAGTCCTGTCATTGACACGCGTTACGCAGTCGTCCATCCAGCGGATGGGATGCGCCTCCGGCAGAAACAGCACCGGCGATAAGGGGCCGTCACCGGGAGGAGTCGTCCATCCAGCGGATGGGATGCGCCTGCGGCAGGGCGGAAGAAGACCTCTTTTTTCCGGAATGTTTTGGCCTTCGGCCAAAACATTCCGGAAAAAAGAAAAGAACGTACCATGCTGCCGCAGGCGAATCGGGCGTTCGGACCTGACACCAGGCCGGAACAGACTCCCACCGCGTAACGCATGGTAATGAAAGATATGCACAGAAGGAGCCAGGAACCGGCATGAATCGGCGTACCGCTACCTCCGGCGTACCCGACCACCTGAACCAGGCAATCACCACCTGGCAGACCATGCCGGCCCGAGCGATCGATCGTGGATCGGGAGCCGGTTGTTCCGTCGTACGAGCTTACCCAGGCTGTTCAGCAGACCATTGCCCGCCTGCTGTTTCTGCACATCCGCACGGCGCGGGATGGTGCTGCCGGGTGGCTCCAGACGCTGCCGGCCGGCCCGCAGATCGCCCCACGCCTGGGGGGCTTTTCCAGCCCCCATACGCATTAAGCTAAGCAGCTCTGTGGCACAGATATCCTCTTTCCGGCATCATGCATCCAACATCCGCGCAGAGACAGAAAGAGGATATCCATGCCTATCATAGAGGAGATCGCCCAGGCCATGCAAGAGGTGTTGACCGATGAAGCAGCCCAGGCGGGCCGCACCAGCAGCTTTGTCCAGCGGGCCGCAAAATTCGACGGGTCAGCCTTCGTCCAGACGTTTGTGTTCACCTATCTGTCCGACCCGCATGCGACGGTCACCGACCTGGCGCAAACAGCGGCGTCGTTGGGCATCACCATCACTGGTTCGGGCATTGTGCAGCGCTGCACCGCGGCCGCGACCACCTGTGTGCAGACCGTGTTAGGGAAAGCGGTGCAGCGTGTACTCGTCGTCAAGCGCCCAATTTCCGCGTACACGTCCTCCAGTTGCCGCTCGTGGTCGGCCTTGAGCGGCGGCCACCGAGGTCTGGCGCGCAAAGCGCGTGGGCACCGCGCACAGCGCAATGGCGTTCCATTCGCGCAGCACCTTGGGGTGAATGCTCCGTTCGGACGCGATCGGCGTCAAGGGCTTGTCCTCGCGCAGGATCTCCTGGACGACCTGCGCTTTGAGGGTTGGACGGTAAACCTTTTTGCTGGTCATGGTAGGTACGAAAACCCCCGGACTCACTGTGCAATTTTCCGGGTCTATTATAACTCTCAGGATGGGTATCTATATTCCTCATCCAGGAAGAAGCAAACCGAACATCATGCTGGGCGATCATAGCAAAGAGTTAAAGCGATGACAAGCCCTACCCAACCCAGGTACCATTGACGTGACCTGTTGCGTCGAGTAGAATGCAAGGGATTTTCGATTCATACGCAGGTGGTTAGAAATGAAACAACCAACAACAATAGCGCGCAGAAACACGCCGGCCTCCGGGTTGCCGGTATTCTGGCATCTCCTCCGGACCATGCGCCCGCGCCAGTGGATCAAGAACGCCTTTGTCTTTACCGCGCTGGTCTTCTCCGAACAGCGCCTCTGGACGCAACCGGACAAGGTATTGCTAACGCTCGGAGCATTTGCCATCTTCTGTATGGCGGCCAGTTCAATCTATCTTATCAACGACCTGGTAGATATCGAACGAGATCGGGCGCATCCCAAGAAATGCCGGCGCCCGCTGGCATCGGGGAAACTCAGCCCTCTCGTCGCCGCCCTCGCAGCCGTCCTGCTGATCGGCACCGCGCTACTGGGGGCCTATCTGCTCGACCCTGACTTCGGTTTCCTGACGGTGGTAGTCTCCTACATCGTCATTCAGGGGTTGCTCTACACCTACCTGCTCAAACAGGTCGTCATCCTGGACATCATGGTCATTGCGGCAGGTTTTGTGCTGCGTGCCGTCGCCGGGGTGGTTGTGCTTGACATCAACATCACACCTTGGCTACTCGTCTGTATGGGCCTGCTGGCCCTCTTTCTGGGCATTGGCAAACGCCGCCACGAACTTGTGCTGCTGGAAAATGGTGCCGGGGAACATCGACGCATCCTGGAAGAATATTCCGTCCCTATGCTTGATCAGATGATGTCCATCGTCACGGCCAGCATCATCATGGCATACAGCATGACCACCTTCTCCGCCCCGGTGGCGCCCAAGGAACCCTACCCGGTGCTGCTCTTTACCATTCCCTTCGTCGTCTACGGCATCTTCCGCTATCTCTACCTGATCTACCGGCGGGGTGAGGGAGGTGCCCCGGAAGATCTGGTGCTCAAAGATCTACCGCTGGCATCCAGCATTCTCCTCTGGGGCATGACCGTACTCAGCCTGCTCTTTGTCTTCCGCAATTCATGAGTAGATATGCAAGCCTTAACGTTTATCAAATTCGGCGGCTCGGTCATCACCGATAAGCGCGGGCAGGAAGCAGCCGACCTGCCCGTGATTCACCAGTTAGCCACCGAACTACGTACAGTGCTGACTGAACAACCGGAAGCAACCTTCTTGCTTGGGCATGGCAGTGGCTCTTTCGGGCATCATCATGCTGCCCGCTACGGCGTCCATCGCGGCCTCTCCCCGGAGGCCGACTGGATCGGCTTCGCGTTGACCTCCGGCGCAGCACTCCGCCTCAATCGCATCGTCGTGGATGCGCTGCTGGCAGCCGGCATTCCGGCCCTGTCACTTCAGCCCTCCGCTTCCCTGCGAAGTAGTGCCGGAAGATTGACCACCTGGCAGACTGAGACGATTGCACAGGCACTCACCCACCGGATGATGCCGGTAATTCATGGAGATGTCGCTTTCGACACGCAGCAGGGCAGTGCCATCATCTCAACCGAGGCACTCTTTGCCCATCTGGTTCTACATACCACCCTCCGGCCAGGGCGAATTATTCTGGTTGGTGAGGCCGCAATCTATACCGCCGATCCCCGCCTTGATCCGCAGGCCCAACCCATCCCGCTCATTACGGCGGCAAATATCGAGCAGGTGCTGTGCGGCGCGGGCGACTCGCACGCTGTCGATGTCACCGGCGGCATGCGCAGCAAATTGGAGTTGATGTGGCAGTTGATTCAGGCCCTACCCGACCTGGAAATTGTCCTGATTGGCCCTACACCAGGCCGATTAACGCAGGCTCTGCGCGGCACAGCGCTTGAACTGGGAACGATTATTCGCAAAGACTAACGGGCAGCCACTTGTTCCAGGCTTCCCTTCACCGGATGACACCACTATGATTGCAGAAGATTTTATTGCGCGCAAACGGACTTCCTGGGAGCGGTTGACAACGCTGCTCAACCGCTCGCAAAATAGCCTGAGCAACCTCTCCGCCGAGGAATTGCAAGAACTGGGGCGCCTCTATCGGCAGGCCACATCCGATCTGGCCGTTGCTCGGCGCGACTTTGCTACCCACGCCGTCAATGCCTATTTGAACGGCCTGGTTGCCCGCGCCCACGGCACGATCTACCGGGACAAGAGCCCTCGCCTGCAGCAGTTATGCATCTTCTTCACCAGCACCTTCCCGCGCATCTTTCGGGAAACCTGGGGCTACACCCTGGCATCCTTCCTGATGTTTCTGCTCCCGGCCCTGGTCAGCTTCATCATTGCCTACCGCGACCCGGATGCCCTTTCCCTGCTTATGCCCGGCGCACAGAGTGTTATTAGCGATATCCGGGAGGGGCGCGAGTGGTGGCTGCGGATCAACGAAGATGGACGCGCTGCATCAGCCTCGTCAATTATGACCAATAACATTCGCGTCACCTTCCTGGCCTTTGCCGGCGGCATTCTCTTTGGGGCATTCACCCTCTACGTTCTGGCAATGAATGGCATACTGCTCGGCGGTGTGGCCGGTGCCGCCCAGCATTTTGGCTTTGCCGATAACCTGTGGGGCTTTGTAGCGGCCCACGGCACTGTTGAGCTGAGTGTCATTTTTATCGCCGGTGGCGCGGGCATACAACTCGGCTGGTCAATCTTTCGTCCCGGTCTATTAACTCGGCGCGCTGCGCTGGTCATCGCCGCCCGTCGCGCGGCGCAACTCCTCTTTGGCTGCGTTCCCCTGCTGGTCATCGCGGGCCTGATCGAGGGTTTTATCTCGCCCTCCAATTTGCCCCTGGCATTCAAACTCCTGGTCTCAATCGGGTCAGGCATCCTGCTGTACGGCTACCTGATCCTGGCCGGACGCCCGCGCGCTTCACGCCGGCCTGCCGAGGCCGTCTTCCCAATGCGCACTTCACCCTGAAAGCAGATCCGCAAGCAATACGACAGATGATACGTAAACGAAACCTCCAGAAATGCTCGTTCGTCTAAACATAGAGCAGATAACCGGCCCCCCACTTACTCCACCGAGGATACTCTATGAGTCGCATCAGCATCGGGCGCACACCCCCCCGGCTTGCCGTAATACTGATACTCATTCTTGTGTTAACGGGTTGCAACGCAGAACCACCCGCCGCACAACCAGCAGCACCAGCTACAACAACCACGGCTATACCGGGCGGGACAACTGACACCGCCGGACAGCCGGTACGTATAACCGGCACCTTCGACTATACCAACGACATCATCACCGAATATTATATCCAGCATCAGGTAATGCTGGCCGATATGTATGGCTTTGTCATACGTGACCAGGAGTGGGAAACGCCAATTGACTCCCAGGTGATCGGCTTCCTGGAGATCGACGAAACAGCCCGGCGCGGCAGTTACCAATTGCAGTTGCCGGTTGCGCCTGCCGGTACTTTCGCCGATGTCGATAACGACGACCAGTCTGACCAGGGCGTGCAGATCTTTGCCGTCTCCTACGCTCCCAACCTGACCGGCGGACCTTTTGCCGGCGGTGATGACCCCAACCGGGGGTGGCCGACCTATCTGGCATCGATCCGGACCGACCGCGAAAATGGTGACGAGGTGAGCGGCGGAAAGCTGATTGTCTGGTCTCCCGACGATGAACAGCAGTTCCCCACTAACTTTGGCCCTGATGCAATCCTCTTCACTGACGACGACCCGGTTGACGCACTGCCCGCCGGCTACACAGTTGTAGACCTGGACCAGTCCCCCTTTGCGCTGCAGCATACACCTGTCCCGGAACTGACACTGTACGAACCAACTGACGTGGTCGTTAAAGACTTCTCCGATCTGAACTACACTGATGCTTTCGCGCAAACGTTTGAACAGGTGCGCCGGGAATATGCCTTCAACGGCATTCCCACCAAAACGCCCGATTGGGATGCGCTGTACGCCGAGCTTGCCCCACGCATAGCCGCCGCCGAACAGCAAAATGACGCCCAGGCATTCTACCTGGCACTACGCGATTTCGTCTTTGCCTTCCGTGATGGGCATGTAAACCTGAATGGTGGCGCGGTCGGTGATCGCACGACCCGGGCAGCGCTGGCCGGGGGATATGGCCTCGCCATTCGTGAACTGGACGATGGGCGCGTGATCGTTATCTACATCCGCGACAGCGGACCGGCAGACCGGGCCGGTGTCAGCGTAGGGGCGGAGATAACCACCTTTGACGGCATGCCAATCAGTGCCGCTATCGACAATGTTCAACCGCTCTCCGGACCGTTCTCGACCGAGTTTGCGCGCCGGTATGAACAGACGCGCTACCTGCTGCGTGCGCCGGTTGGGACGGAAACAGCCATTACATTCACCAATCCAGGACAGCGCCCCCGAACTGCTACCCTGACCGCCGCACCCGAACAGCAGAGTTTCAATGTCACCTCGCTCTTTGCCGATTACGATCCTTATGCGCTGCCGGTGGAGTATGAACTCCTGCCATCAGGCATTGGCTACATCCGGGTTAACTCAAACTTTGACGATCTCAACCTGATCATCCGCCTCTTCGAGCGCGCACTGGCAACCTTTGATCAGATTGGCGTACCAGGGATTATCATTGATATGCGTTTGAATCTGGGTGGCGCACCGCTTGGCCTGGCCGGTTTTCTCACCGACGAAACAATTCCGTTGGGACAACTGGAGTATTACAGTGAGGCAACCGGCACATTTGAACCCGACGGCCCCCCTGACGAAGTCTTTCCGAACGAAAATCAGTACCGTTTTGACAGAATGGCCCTGCTGGTCGATCAATCCTGCTACAGCGCCTGTGAATTAGAAGCCTATGCATTCAGTCAGGTACCGGGAATGATCGTTGTAGGGCAGTATCCCACCGCCGGAGTAGAAGCTGAGGTTGCACGCGGACAATTTCGGTTGCCGGAAAGTATTACCCTGCAGGTACCCACCGGGCGCTTTACCCGGCCCGATGGCAGCATCTTCCTGGAGGGCATTGGAGTTGAGCCAACTCTGCGCCTTCCCATAACTGAGGAAACTGTACTGTCTAACGAAGATCCGGTGCTACAAGCGGCCGAAGAGGCTATCCTGGAGTAACTCAACCCAACCCACCAGGGGCAAACATCAAACATCGAACCGGATGAGAACCGGGAGCGAGGAAGCGCATGTCACTTTGTATGGGGTGAAGGTGTCACCTCTAACCGGTCCCCAATCTCGGTTGCGGTTGCCTCCAGAACACCGGACGGTAACTCGATCACATAGCGTGCGCCCCAGACCCCGGCATAGGGACGATTTGGCGGCATTGCATGCCGCTTCCCGACAACCTGATCATTGCGATCAAGGAACAACACATCAATGGGGAACCGCATAAAGAAGGTATGAATACTCCACTCCGGATAGATAATCAGCCCATGTCCCGGTTCAAGCTGCGATCGCCCCATCAAACCTATTCCGCGCGCCAGGAACGTTCGTGCTAACTGACAGTGGTCGGCAAGCACGACATTATTCTTCAGATTTATGACAACTATGTTATTCATTGCATTCCTGATGATAGTATACAAAAGAAAGTAACACGATGCAGTAAAGCAAAATCCAGACTTACTGCCTCAGATTTCACTCTTGAGACAGCCAGTCTGGATCTCTTGCAGGCACCATAACACTGTCGCGCGCTAAAGACCACCAAGTCCTGTCATAATCCGTGGGACAGCCGGACCCAGAATAACGACAAACAGTGCCGGGAAGATCAAGAACACCATTGGAAAAAGCATCTTAATCGGCGCTTTCTGAGCCTCTTCCTCTGCCCGCTGGCGACGACGTGTCCGCAACTGATCCGATTGGATACGCAAGATCTTTGACAGCGCCACACCAAGCTGATCCGCCTGAATAATTGCTGCGACAAAGGTCTGGACATCCTCAACCCCCGTGCGCGCCGACATATCCTTTAGTGCTTCGCGGCGGGCACGGCCAAGGCGCATATCGGTCAGCACGCGCGTGAACTCTTTCCCCAACTCATCCTGCCACTTATCCGTTACCCGCTGTATGGCCGAGTCAAACGCCAGACCGGCCTCAACACTAATCGTAATAAGGTCCAGCGCATCCGGGAGTGATTTCACAATATTATGCTTCCGTTTGCGAATTTGCTGACCAATCCACATCACCGGAAGTAAATATCCCAGAACAAGCCCAATCGTACTGTACATAACTGCCTGTAACACCGGCATGGTTGAAAAGGTCACCACACCAAAAATCACAAAGAGCACCAATGCCAGAATAATGCGAATGCCAACAAACATAGTTGGGGTAATCCCACCCGGATTACCCGCCTGCTGAAGCTTGACTTTAAGTTGCTCCGCGCTCTGTTTCGGACCACGCTTACCCAACTCCGCCAGCAGCGACCGTGCCATCGGCGCAAGCACACGTTGATGAAATGGCTGTTGCAACTCCATTTCTTCAAGCGTCATGGCCCGTTCCGTAAATTGACTCAGACGATCACTAAACGTCTCAGCCTGTCTGACACGCGTCAGACCAAAAACCACAAGACCAACACTAGAGATCAGCAAGACCCCTGCCACAACAGCAATCATCATTACGCTCATGGCGACACCTCACACTTCGATGTCGATAATCTTCATAATCGTAAAATAGCCAATAACGATCATAACCAGGGAGGCGACCGGCAAACAACACCAGCTTTCAGGCGGGAAACCGAAGGTAAAGATTGGCGACATATACTCCGGATTAATGACGGTGATAAAGATAGCAAGAGCTATCGGCAAACCCGTGATTACATAGGCCGAAATACGGCCCTGAGCAGTCAGCGTTTTAATCTCACCCTTGATACGCACCCGCTCACGAATGGTATGACCAATCGTATCAAGAATTTGCGCCAGGTTACCACCAACCTCATGCTGAATATTCACAGCAGTAATCAACAACTCCAGGTCTTCCGATGGGATACGCCGCAAGAGATTATCAAGAGCCTCCTCAGTTGAACGCCCCAGACCGACCTCTTGAACAACCCGACTAAACTCAGTCGAGACAGGCTGGGGAGCTTCGCGCGACACCATATCCAGGGTCTGTAAGAAGCTATACCCACTCCGCAATGCGTTTGACATCAGGGTAATAGTATCACCAAGTTGATTATTAAAAGCCTTAATACGGTTCCCTGCGCGCACAGCCAGATAAATGTTTGGCGCAAATGAGAGCACAATTGCACCAACCAGTGATGATATCAACATTGCCTGGGGTGATGCCCGGCCAATAATGGCACCTATGCCGGCACCAGCCAATGCTGCTAATATTTTCACACCAATAAATTCCGAGACGCGCCACTTCAAATCAGCACGCGCCAGATCACGGGCAATATTGTTACCGCTTTTGCTCTTGGCAAAAACCGCATCAATGCGCGCAATTGCCTGCTGCGTTCCCGGTTCCTTTTCAACCGAACCACGCCCTGCAAACTGCGACAGGCGATCCGAGACATCGCCACTACCCATACTGCGCGCTACTATACCAAAGACTGCCAGGATGACGAGGAAGACAACGCCAGCCACAGCAAAGGGCAACATATCAGGTGAAAGAATACCCTGCACCAACAAATCCTTTCCAGGCGATTACACCACCAGAAAGTCCAGATAACAGTCAAAGCCGATCGCCATCAGAATACCCAAAACACACCTTAGAAAAAGCGGTCACCTGAGTAGCCAAAGATATTCGGCGGCAAATAAATACTTAAGGACTCAAACTTCTCAACAAACTTGGGCCGGACACCTGTCGGTCGGAGCGTTCCGACAATCTTCCCTCGCTCGTCGATACCTGTCTGTTCAAATGTAAAAACATCTTGAAGCACGACAACATCACCCTCCATGCCCTGCACCTCAGTAATAGCCGTAATTTTGCGACTACCGTCCTTGAGGCGCGACTGCTGCACAATAACCTCAATTGCTGAGGCAACCTGTTCACGTATAGCACGTGAAGGCAGGTCCATTCCCGACATCAAACACATTGTTTCGATACGGGAAATACCATCACGCGAGCTATTGGCATGAATTGTCGTCATCGATCCATCGTGACCAGTGTTCATCGCCTGAAGCATATCCAGCGTTTCACCACCGCGACACTCCCCAACAACAATGCGTTCAGGTCGCATACGCAAGCAGTTAATAACCAGATCACGAATACTCACCTCGCCACGACCTTCAACGTTGGGTGGTCGAGATTCAAGCGTAATAACATGATCCTGGCGTAACTGCAACTCAGCAGCATTTTCAACAGTTATGATCCGCTCATCTTCAGGAATAAACGACGAGAGTACATTGAGTGTTGTCGTTTTACCTGAACCTGTACCACCCGAAACAACGATATTTAATCGCGCACGGACACAGGCTGACAAGAACTCACCCATTTCCTCAGTAAGTGAACCGAAACGTACGAGGTCGTTAACAGTGAGCGACTCTTTGCGGAACTTACGAATAGTGATCACAGGACCAACCAGCGACAATGGACGAATGACTGCATTCACACGGCTACCATCGGGCAGGCGAGCGTCTACCATTGGCGAAGATTCGTCAATACGTCGTCCGAGCGGGGCAACGATTCGGTCAATAATGCGGAGCACATGCTCATCATTATTAAAAACCACATCACTCTTGATCAGCTTACCCTGCTTCTCAATATAGATCTGTTTGGGACCGTTGACCATAATTTCACTGATGTCATCATCAGCCAGCAACATTTGTAATGGTCCATACCCAAGAATATCCGCAGCGATGCTCTCAAACATTCGCATACGTTCTGCACGACTCAAGACAATACTTTCGCTATCAAGAATCGAGTTAAAAACCTCTTCGACCTGTCGCTGTACACGCACTGAGTCCGAGAGATCAAGCTTGGGGTCAAGCTCATTAATAAGCTTTGACTGAACACGCGACTTTAAATCAGCAAAGGCATTATCATCCTGATCACGAGTCGCACTATTTGAGCGCGCTGAAGCGTCACTCTGGCGCGGGGGTAGTGCTCCGGCACGCTGCGCCCCGGCACCTTCATCACGACCAGGCGTGGTTCCACCGATACGCTTTAGTAATGACATAAATACACCTTCCAGGGTACGAGAGTACTATCTCCGCGCTGTCAGACGACCGAATAACCCACGACTCTGAGGTTTCGACTTCGACGCCCGTTGCCGACCAGCCTCATCCTGGGGTTTTTCATTGCTAACTGCCTTGGCGACATTGGTTAAGCGACTGGCTAGAGTAAAGATATCTTTCGAAACCTGGTGGGTGCGCTTTGCTATCACCAGAGGCACCCCCTGATTGATCGAATATGTAATTTCCAGGGGAGCATTCGCAATCTGCAACGCAACCTCGTGCTGAATATTACTCTGAACATCCTTAACACTAAAACCCATCCGATTATCCGCTTTATTCAGCACAAGCATTGTCTTTTCACGCGGATACTCCAACAGTTCAGCCACTTCCAGGAAGAGCTTGATATTTTTAATACATGGCATTTCTAGCGTCATAAGGGCGATGATGCGGTCAGCCATATCAAGCACGGCCAGTGCGCGGTCCTGGAACGATGATTGTGTATCAACGACCACATAATCGAATTCCTGGCGCATCAAACCCAGAATTGCACGGAGATGATCCGACGTAACCAGTTCACCAGTTTGTGGATTTGGCGGCGCAAGTAATACTTTTACCTGTGAGTTATGCGTTGCCAACACATCATTCAAAAGATCGCGGTCGAGATCATCAACCCGGTTCGCCAACTCAACAATCGTTTTGTTGGAAACCAAATTCAGGATAACATTCAAATCACCGAAGATTAAATTTCCATCTACAAGCGCCACCTTTTTATTTGTAAGCTGACGCAAAGCAATTGCTAGATTGGCCGCAATAGTTGATGTACCAACACCACCTTTGGGGCTAAACACTGCGACAATCTGGCCCTGCACCCCACCACCACCACTCGGGACAGAACCTTCACCACCGCCAGTCGTGGTCGGAGCTACAGGACGTGTTGCCGCCAGACGATGCACATGGCGTATGGATTTATATAGATCATCAGCACCAATCGGTTTCGTCAAAAACTCGCGTGCTCCCGCAAGCATAGCACGACGCAAATAATCTGTTTCTCCCTGGACACTCATAATAATGACCTGGATCCCTGGATCTTGAGTCATTATCGCTTCCGTCGCAGCAATGCCATCCATATCGGGCATATTAATATCCATCAGGATGACATCCGGTTTGTGTTGTTTAGCCATAGCAACAGCTTCACGTCCATTGCTGGCTTTAGCAACAACCTCTATATCTTTCTCAAAGAACAAAAGCTTCTCAATTTGATCGCGTGTATCGACGATATCGTCAACGATCATTACGCGAATGTTACTGCTTTCAGTCATGGAGTAACTCCTCTTTCCTGCCTGGTCAGGCTGTTGCATTGACCCATGGACGTAACGGATGCAGGTACTATCATAGCAAGCGAACAGCACGCCGCGCCTCTCATTGCAAATCACACGGCGTGCGTTACCTACCTGAAATACCCCACTCTGCGTGAACTACATCTCAACTAAGGTATAGCTCTTGCTCACGTCGGTTTCTTATGAGTAATTATATCACCCATATCATGGTATACGTGTTGGCGCTGGTGTAAAGGTCGGATTCGGGATAAACGCATCTTCTTCAGAAATCAGGTGCGGGTCGAGCACCTGTGGCGCCGGTACACCAAACTCCGAGACTAAGAGATCGTACGTTGCACCAATTGTTGGCTCAAAATCCGTATCACCTGCACCACGCAACACTAAAGAAATATCCGATTCAGTGTTGAGCGCAAACTCAAGCAATTCCGCCTCCTGATCATTAATTGCCAGCACCAGCAACCAACTACCCGTTGTTATAGTATCTCCTGATTGTGAAGCCTGTGCCGGCTGACCCGACGCATCAGTTTCCGGTCCGGTACCTTCAGCCTCAGGAGCAGGTGTTCCTTCTTCCGGAGCACCTGGCCGTACAATGCGCAACACCTGTACCTGCTGAACGATAGTTTTGGTTGTTGGAAAGAACTCTTCCGTCACCTGACGCTGGACAGTCACCTGCCCCTGCTCATCAACATCCCGACCGGTGGGGTATGAGATTCGGCGCGGCATCGAGAATGTTGCAACAACGTCTACAAAATCACCCGGCTTAATCTGATCGGCGACGCCGGCAACACTGTTGGTACTGAAGGAATATGCTTTGGGGCGTGGTTGATCAGGTTCAGCTGTCGGTATCTGTTGTGATAGTCCTGGTTCGGTAATGTCTGAGTTCGTAATAAACTCATCAGCCCGAATGTTAGACACTGCCAATTTTCCTAGTACGTCATTCACGTTAGTGAAGTATTGTGAGTCAAGCTCGGATTCCGGGATTTCGCGTGTACCGAGCAAGCCTTGATCTGCAATGAGCGTGTTAGCAGGAATATCAACATTCGCAACAATAACCTCAACGTCCGGTTCGCGCGTCGGTTCGATTGTCGTATCAGTACTAACAGTTGTCGAATTTTGCAAGAAGAAGAAGAGCAAACCGGCAGCAGCCAGGGCGATAATCACGCCAATGAGAAGTATAACGATGCCTCCGCGTCTCATAAGTAGGGTATCCTCCCTGATTTAAGTGAGTACAGAAACAGAAGGACCACCGACCACACATCTGCCATATTATAGCACACGCAGGCCGGCAGTAGATCATAAATATGGCCGTCAAAAATGGTACTATGATACAGTCAGTGTATAGTCAGTGTGGTTCTACATGAAGGGGATTTTTGTGAAGATAGCTTGATGAACCCCGGAAAGGTGTCACATCGATTCAAGGACGGAAAACCGACAGACGACTGTGATCTATCGATTTTCCAGTAATTAACACAAGTTACGCGGTGGGTCTGCAAACTGGGCGTTTGCGCCCGGTAATGGCCCGATTCGCCTGCGGCAGCATGGTACTGGTTTAGCTTTTTCACAAACATGTTGCACAAAGTGCAACATGTTTGTGAAAAAGCATGGAATCCTCCGTCCTGCCGGAGGCGCAAAGCTCCGTTCGCGGGGACCGCGTAACTCCTGTAATTAATTACGAGTTACACGGTCACTGACCCAAAAGAGTGTTGGGCCTCCAGCAGGGTGGAAGATTCCAGATCTCTTCCCAAAATATTTGCACAAAGTGCAAATATTTTGGGAAGAGATACAACATGTTTCATACGGCCGTTCCATGACGGCCACAGGCGAAGCCGGCTTTCGGGGCTGGCACAGACCAGAACAGACTCCACCGCGTACGTCGTGTCATGAACAGGAACGTACGCGGTCGGTATTATCATCTACCTGCTTACCGCGCAATCAGTGGCAGGTAGATGATAGGATCACTTTCTGGCGGAACATCGGGGATATCAATGTCTGGTTCCCACTCTTCCTCTACTGGCTCACCGGGCTGCCAGTCAGGTTGATCTTTTGGATAGATGACAATGTCCAATGTGCTGACATTGTTCGTTTCACCGCTTGCCGAAAGCTCAGGCACAAAGTTGGTTGAGTCTACCGCAACGACCACGGTATAGACACCCGGCTCAGGAAAAAATGCTTCCATATCTTTTAACGAGCTTAACAGTTGATCATTATCCGTTCGATTGTGATACCAGCGTCGGAGTGTATATGTTGCATCAATGCCCATGAACCGACTGTTCACGACTGCATATGTACGGACACATACCGGTGGCTCCTGTCCCAGATTCACCGGAACCGCACTGAAATCGCTCGGCATAGTCTCGCCTTCCGGCAGCACACACAGATCCACATAGAACGAACCGGAGTTGACCTGGTAGACCTCTACGGTATCCTCGCCATCCTCATTCTTGTTGAGAATCTCGATGTCCAGGCCTGTAAATGTCTTCTCATTCTCCACACGCATATCCTGCAGTTTGGATACCTTGAGATCCGGATTACCGGGGATGACCAGTTTAATGCTCAGGTTAAGCAATGACGGTGTGAACTCGATATTTGTCGTTGTTAATCTGGCCCGGTACTGGAAACAGCGTGTTTCAGGACTACCTACCTCGGCTGCATTGACACCGTTCTTTGAGCGACGGGGCGTTGCGCCAGGATCAGCCAGTGGTTCCCATTCTGTCCAGGGACCAAGTTCACAATCGCTGGCCTGAGAGGTGCGATAGTCCACCGCAATATCCATACCACTTTGCGGCATAGAGGTGGCCCAACTAATCTCTTGAACAGTAGCACCATCCAGGATAATCTCTAATGCGTCTGAATAGTACCAACCATCGGGAGCATAGGTCAGATCCTCTTTATCTTCCTCCTCAAGGCCACCAACCTTTCCATAGATAATGGAATTTGTCCCACTATCATCTTCCGGGAAAGCGTCAGTTCCATCACCGAGTCCACCCATCACATAGACGAACGCATACCCTTGGTCCGTGGAAACGACAACTGAACCATGTAACATGCGCGGTCGCGGCAATGCATCATTCGGCAGGAAGTTACTTCCGGTATCGGCATCACCAAATGACGGTAGCGAGAAATCATCCTCAACATAACTGTTTAGAACCTTTTTATCAGGTTGGGTCAAATTTCCCTGGCGCCCGCCAGTCAGGTAGATATTACCATTATGCTCTACCCCAGCTTGAAAGAGACGTGAAGAGGGTAATGTCCCATCCCAACCACTCCAATCAAGGGTACCATCACTATTGACGCGGGCCCGGTACACGCGCTCACTATACTGAGCAGTGCTGCCGTCACCTTGCACGCGCACCTGACCACCCATGAGATAGATGGCTTCGCCATCTGCCGCAACAAACCGTCCACCCACGGCTACAGCGCCCCATACGCCACTTGCTTCGGGATAGTGACGTACGACTGGAATTTCGTCCTCCAGCACTTCCCATCCAGACTCCGATGGATTGCTGGGCTTGAAGAGTTGACCATTTGCGCCGACCTGGGCGTAAAAGACTTTCTGCGAACCTTCTTCTTTGATACTGACCTGACTACCTGTTCCCTCGAGATATCTTTGCAGGCCACCCAGGATGTAGATATAGGTTTTCCCGTTAACCTTCACGCTCACTGCTGAAGCCGACTGTAGACCACGCTGCCGAAAACTGTTGTTACCGTCCTGATCAGGAATCTCAGGCCCTTCCAGCCACTCGGTAATGCGCCCGTTTGAACCAACAACCCCAATACGCACGCCAAAACTGGAAAAGTCAAAAGTGTTCTGAACAACATTGCCACCGACGACATAGATATAGTCGTTGCCACTGGGATTATCAACGGAGGTAACGGCAGGACCACTGACATGCTTGAAGGGATCGTCAAATCCACTTCTAATCGTAGCCTGAACTGCCGGCAGTTCAGGTTCAGCGCGCCAGTTTGAGTCGCTGGAGTCTGGCAGCAGTACACCTGTTTCGGTATTGATTGCTACCGACCAGACTTCAGACAGAGGCTCCTGTTCCGAGGGTGTATTTCCCCCCATGACATAGATCCGGGTGCCAATAGCCGTTGCACCCATTCCCGTCATAACTCGGGGCAGCGTAAAGGGTGAGTTAAACCAGTCGCGTAGCAGGCCAAGCGGCGCAATCTGCACTGCGCCTTCCAAATCTTGTGATGAAAGATCAGTATTCTGCAGTGTTGCCAGGGCTGTGCGCTGAAAAGAACCCCGGTTAAAATCGGACAGGGTATTGTCAACCATTCGGTCAATAACAGCAGCCTGGACGGGTTGCCCAGGAAGGATACTTACAATCAGGAGACAGATACTGAACAGTAGCACTCCCCGAACCGGACGCGAAGCACTATGGAACGGGTGTTTCATGACAAACCTCCTTGCGTAAGGAAGAGTAAAAGAACCTATATAAACCAGAGGATCCAAGCTTGAACAGCACACACGGGATACTATGTACGGCTAACCCGATGGTGCTGTCCTGAATACATATCCTTTTCATACACTTAACGTCCCAATACCAGGAAGAGTGTTGAGGTGATCTGAAGAGATAACCAAAAGGGTTTTGTTGGGAGTATTTAAATCGGATGGTAATACGCATTGCTCTACTCTGATGCATACATCAAGCGGTAGTGATATGTCCGGGTGGGTTGGGGCGGTATGAATACCACCCCAACCCACCGTGAGATAATCCGCAACTATTCAGGAGTGGGACAGACGTGACCATCCAGTTCCATATAAGCTTCGGGAGCCACGACCGTATCATTCAGCGCGTCCGCCTGGGTAACCTGCACTGTCAGCGTTGAGGAGTAGCTGAGATCACCCCGGTAATCATAGAACTTCTTGTAAATACGCGTCTTATCATCATCGCCCTTGTAGCCCAACCATACTCGCAGTTCATAGGTACCAGGTTCCACGCCGGGGATAAAGTAAGACAACTTTCCGGTTGCCTCATCGTGGCGAACATATCCCTCATAGAGTTCCTCACCTGACACCGGATCAGTCAACACTGCCAGACCAAATGTGTCAGCACCTAGATAATCGTAATCAGGCAGTGACGAGGGAGCATTGGCCGAGTCAATGACATCCTTCCAGGTATCCTCGGCAGGAATACAGACATCATTGCGCGCAGTTTCGTTGATCTTCAAGAGAATATCTTCAACGTCCGCACCATCATCAGCAACCGAGTACCAGGGATACTGATTCGATGACGCCACCTGTTCTACACCATCTGTAGGAGCAGCACCCATCATCATCGCGTACACAGTCGCATCAGCGCCGGTTTTCAGTTCACCAGCTTCCAGGGTCATCGCGGTGATTGGCCGGGGGATCGAAAGATCGGTAAGGACATAGCCGCTCTGGCATTCAACGTTCTCTTGCACTTTATTGCCGAGATCCTCACAACGCTGCTCATCCTTTGCGCTATTCTGCCAGACATTCTTCTCACCATAGACATCCACCTTCTCAACAAAGTGGTTGGCCACACCATCAGTCAGGAAGACCACCACGCGCTTATAATCATCACCATTCGGAGCTGTCTCCGGGGCATCAGCCAGCAGTTCACGGGCCTTCCGCAACCCTGTGGCACTGGGTGTACCACCCTCGGTGATATACGGCTCCGTTGTTCCCTTTATCTCACGCTCACCGGCTTCCAAGATTGTTTCTCTTAACTCGGCCTTGCCGGCAGTCGTGCCCAATGCACGGGTATTGACCGGTTCTATATTGTCAACACCATATCTGCTGGAGTAAGCGATGATCTGCATTGCATCATTTTCGTCCATCTCATCGACGAACGACATAAGCGCCTGCTTGGCATAGTAGATGCGCCGCTCTTCCTCTACTTTATACCAGAAGTTGCTACCACAGTTCTGTATTGCCGGAGTGTCCGTATAATCCTTGGGCTTCGAACAGAGCACCGTATTCCCGCGACCACGATAATTTGACTCACCGCGAAAGTTCAGGCTCATTGAACCACTAACGTCCAGCAGCACGACAAAGTCAATCGGTTGATCAGCATCCGGGAAGGTTTCGTGCCGCGGCCGAACAAACACTGATCCGGTGACATTAATCTCGGTCAGACTTGTCGGCACATTGGTCAAGGTACAGGGAACTGAATTTGCATCACCGACATAGACCAGATCCAGGTACGCCTTGCCCTGTTCCTTGCCATAGCCCCGCAGCAAGAACCCACCCAGCCGATTGAGTTTGAAGACCTCGTTATTACCTGTGAGCCAACGATCCTCCTCAATAATAGGCAAGAGCATAACGGTACGCTTTTCAATATGCTCATCAAGCGCAGCCCGTACGGCATTGCTATAGCTGAAACCGCTATTCCCGTGAATCCAGTCTCCAGAGGTTAACTGACCCGGTTCACTGGGGTACCCATCGGGTTTACCAGGAACACCATCCGGCCAGTCAGCCTCCTCAAAGCCCGCTGCCAGGTTGCCCTGCCCCTGGAGCATATTCTCGAGATCAACCGCACTCCCATTGTTCGATGCACTCAGCCAGCGCAGGTAGCTAAAGCCACCCGGCACATCGGCGGCATCCTTTACAAAAATCCGGCGCTGCCACTTATTAGAGTAGTTCTCGTCATTGTAGAGGCCGTAATGATCGGGATCATTCGCCGCGTTCCAACCATTAGGCTCCACAAAGCCTTTTTCATCCAGGTAGCCGGCATTGACAGAAATCGGAAACACATTGTCGGTCGGCGCACACTGGGTAGCAAATGCCTGCGCATTCACCGGCAGCGTATCTCGGTTGACAACCCGGGCGAAGTAGGTATCGGTGACACCGTCCACCTGGATTTGAAGATAGGTGGTTCCCTTAGGCACTGTGCCACACGAACCAATCCGACAGGCAAACGGCGCGCCTTCCTTGTCCAGATAGAACGCCCGCAGATTGCGGTCGCCACCATCCTCGGTCAACACAATACCATTCGAGCGCAGTGATTCCTTAATCGCCAGCATCACTGCATCATCACTCGTCTCCGAACCATTACGAACGATAACATTCATACCATTGAGCGCAGCGGCATTTGCGGCACGCGTTGCTTCACGCTGCTGGGCGTAGGTATTTCCCACGTCAACGGACAAACCAACCATAGCGAACAACACCACAATTATCAGCGCAATGAGAGGGATGCTCTGACCTGGTGTTCTGGAACGACGTTTCTGGATGTTCATGAGCTCCTCCTTAACAGAACTCGTAGGATAAATTGCCATACGACACAACAATGCACAGAAGTCCACAGATTACCCAACGATCGTCATCAGCCTGGTCAACACCTGGCGCTATATTTACAGAACGTCACCAGCAAAGGTGAGGTAGCGTTCCAAACATAACCGCAGTATGGATAATTAATCATCGCGACCAACACCTGGCTGAAACTCTGTTCCATACTCGGCTTCACCACCCTCAGCCGCCGAGGAACGAATAAGCATGGTATACGACGAACGGAGCGGTACTTCAGCGCCAAGTGCCGGTGCTAACGGAAAGACTGGTTTATAATCCGCACGTACCGTAATATGCACATAACAGGGCACAACCGTGGTAGCCGGATTGTCACATGGTGTATTCTCCGGCAAAGGATCACCATTTCCATCCGAGTCTTCTAATGTGCGAATCTCAATATATTCTTCAAGATTGATGTCAGGATCAGTATCATCTGGTACATCATTGTTATTCAGGTCCAACAAGTTTACAAAGTTAGTACCACCGCTCTCACCCGCCTCGTAACGTACCCGCTCCCGAATAACCGTATAGTTAAGGTTCAACTTATTGGTATCAGGGTCGGTTATGAGCCACCGACTGCCATACTGAGCCCCCTCCTGCGCCGCGTTGTGAATACCCTGAAGAGCAAAGAAGATCATGCCGAGATCGACTGCGGCTGCGAGTAGGAAGAAGATCAATGTGGATGCAAGCGCGAACTCCACCAGTGCCTGACCTTTTTTCCGAAGATGAAGATATTGTCGTCGCATAAGTATTGCCTCTCTATTCTTTAGCAATGCTGCCTGACGTACACGTTCAACTGCAACTCAACCACTTGCTGCTGCCCGACAGCACATCAGACAAACTACAACCGGGTCAGGATTCTTATTCTGGTTTCGGGTTGCAGGCGACCAGATTTGAAAAAGCGGGATTCTTACCCATACTCTCAATGGTACGCCATGTTTCGGTCTTGACTGTCATCTTGCCATTGTTGCCAAACATAACAAAGTTCCATAGCGGGGTTAAGGGCTCAATGTCGTATGTAACCGAAACCGCAATCGGCGCACCGAGAGCCCGGAGCGGATCACCATTTTTATCGTCTTTCGGATAGTAAATACGGACTTCACCATTGGCACTGGCATTATCGGTCAGATCGGGAAACAGAACCGCTCCATCCTGAACTGCTTCCAGCACATTGGCCACACATATATCATTCGGATCCGGACCTGGTTCGAGCCAATCAGGATGTGGTGGTGTCTGTGCTGCCTCCTCAGCCCCGTTACGCGCCGCCTGATACACTGTCGCATAGCCATAGATGTAATAACTAAGATCAATTATTCCGAACAAAAGCAATACCAGTATTGGCATCACAAATGCCATTTCGACGAGCGATTGTCCTTCTTTCTGCCGGCACATAGCTAACCTCACTCTGCTCTAAATCTAATAAGTTCACTTTTGATTATAGGCTCCCGGTGGGTGGGTAACAATAGGCAGATGGTACTGATTGGCGTAAAAGCGCCGGATAGGGCTTTGGTATGCCGTATTAGCGACTTACATCCGCATGGCTCAAACTCAGCCCCCAAAACTGAATCCCAATCAGACGCGGGTCATGCAGGCGTGGATCGGTTGCGGCCGGCACCCAGGCGCTGCTCTCAAGCCGGAGCAGCATGCTGCCGGTGGCGGGATAATTCGCAAGCTGCTCCGGGTCAATGGTTGCACGATATGTTGAGACTTCGGCACCGAGAGTCCGGCAACCAAGCGCCACCTCTTCGCCCTCGGCCAGTGGCCAGGGTGCGGTTTCCGGCAGCAGTGTGAGACAAACCTGCGCCGGCCCCAGGTGCGCCGGTCGTTCGCCCCCGGCAACACGCAGTTCTACCTGCTGTGGCCCGGTCTGCTCAGACCATGACAGCCGCAGCAGTGCCTCGCCATTGGTCCAGGCATAGGTGCCGGCCCCAGATGTGGGCGAGAGGGTCGGAGCAAGCTGGTCCGCTTCGGGCAGGTAAAACCCCTGCACCTGAGCCGCAAAATCGGTGGCGGTCAAAGGAGTGGGCAACGTGGTAAGCTGGTCAGGCACGCCTTCGACCAGCCGGTAGACGGCAAACGGCAGGCGTAGCGTGGCAATGTTGCGCGGCTTCTGGTCAGTCAGTTGTTCAAACTCGGGCACATCCAGCACGAACTCACTGACCGGTTGGAGTGTGAATCCCGGCAACGCGAACTCACCCCCGCCGGCACTCAGCACGAGATAGACCTCCCGACCAGCCGCTTGCCAGGCGCGTACCTGGGCGGCCAGGAGATCGGCGTAGGCACCGGGATGGGTACTCTTGACCGTGAAAGCATCGCGGTTGAAGGCAAAATGCAGCGGTGTCACCACAATGTCGGGGACATCCCGCGCCATACTGTAGACCGGCCCACCGCCCCGGAAGAGTAGAATATCATCTTCATTAAACTGCTCGGCAAATGCGGCAAGCTGGGGCAGCGCACCCGCATACTCAGTGTGCGTATAGATTGGCCGTCCCGTCCAGACAAAGAAAGCTATCAAGGTAACGGCCAGGAAGCCGGAACTGAGAACCGAGAACCGGGAACGCAGAACGGAGAAGAAGTTTCGCTGCTGCGCTCTGCGGTTTCCACTCGGCCAGGTTGCCAGGGCGACCAGGGCATAGGCAATACTCAAGCTAAACGCCGGGTAGGTGATCGATACAAAGCGGCGCAAGATATAGATGTAGGTCTGATCGCTGGTACCGTAGGTCTGGCGCACGTAAAAGAAGGTACCGAGCAAGGCAATCGTCAGGAAGAGCCACGCGCCCCGGCGCATTCCGCGCCACCACCAGAGCGCAAACCCCAGCACGCCCAACCCAACCCCCAGCGGCGAGAGATACCAGCCAACCCGCACAGAGTTTGCCAGCGGAATCAGTTCTTTTTCGCGCACCGGCAACCCGGTCGGCGGCGCAACTCCCGGTGGCACATTCTCGGCATATTCGCGCCACCACTCTTTGCCATCGTCGTAGAAAATGCGGGGCAGAGCGATGGGTGCGCCAACATAGCCCTGTAAGCGCATCCAGTTGAAGGTCTGATTGCTGAATGGACCGGCCCAGGGCCCACGCTCGGCACGCAACTGCGCGCGGAGGTCGGCAGTCGCAGCCGCATCAATCGCAGTTGCGGCATACTCCGGGTCGCCAACCAGCACTACACCGGCCTGATTGCGCGCCACATCAGGCGACATGCGCCAGGCATTGACATCCGCCTGCACCATGCGCGGATCACGCAGCAACGGATCATTCCACCCCCCCCGCGTGTTAAAAAGGATATCACTGTCGATGATCTGAGGACGGATCAGGTAGGCATAGCCGGCCAGCAGTACAATCCCCAGGGCAGTGCCACCCAACAACAGATTGCGCCGGCGCAGCAGCAGCGCCTCGCCCCAGCGCACTGGTGCCGGCCGGCGCCGCAACAGCAGCAGGAGACTCACGCCCAGGAGCAGCAGGAGGAGTTCATCACGTAGATCGCCGGAGTTGAGCGCGTTATCGGCGTTCGCAAAGATAACCTCGCGCAGGGTGGACGTAAAGAAGGGCAGCGCCAGATAGGTTGTCAGAGCGTAGTCTTGCAGCCGATCAAAGCCCGTATCAAAAAAGTAGGCGCGGGCAATAAAGCTAATATGCAAACCGGCATGAACACCCATTGCCCCCAGTCCCAGCGCCAATGCCGTCTGGCCGGCATACCAGCGCCGTGTGAGCAAACAGTAGAGCAGGTAGAGCAGCAGCGGCCCGATCACCAGGAAGAAGTCAATTCGGGTCAGCATCAGTTGCCCGAAGGCAATTCCCGCCAGCGCCGCATACAAAACCGTTCTGCGCTGATCGTCACCCGCATCAGGCTGCTGAAACCGGGCAAAGAAGTAGAGCCCGGCGAAGGTCAAGAACTGGGCCGTCGTCTCGGAGGTTGAGTAACGCGAGAACCAGACCTGAACGCTATTGAGCGCCAGCAGGAGAAACGCCAATATCCCCACCCGGCTACCCGCCAGATGCCGACCAAGCATGCCCACGCTCCAGGCACCCACCAACCCCATCAACCCGGGCGCAAACAGGCCGCCATACCGCCCCAGCAGGCTGGTGAGCAGCGCAATCCAGGCGGGAAAGAGATGCAGAAACTGCGGCACCACCCGTCCCTCAGCCGCTTCGCCCGCATTGATAAAGAACCCGGCAGTCCGCAGACGCGTGGCAATGTAGCGCTGCGGATTCTGGACTCCCAGGAAGTTTGTCAGCGCCTGCTCGGCCGGCGCGCGCAACGCCTCGGCACTGGCCTGGGCCGACTGTCCAAATTCGGCTATCAGTTCATCGTGCTGGACCAGGCTGCCGGTACGCGCAATTGCAAAGCCGGTGTTAGCATAGACGCCCGCATCCCGCCCGCCCAGGACGGTCTCGAAAGGACGGACAACCAGCAGCAGGGCAACCAGACCAACCAGCGCAAACGCTATCAATTCCCACCATTGATAGACTGCCGCCGGTCGTTCCGGAAACATTCGCCGTCGCCGGAACCAGACCAACAACGCGCCGCTGAAGAGGAGGAGCAACAGCAGGTGCAACCAGAGCGCGAAGTAGCCAATCTCGGCCAGGAGCAGCGCCAGCCAGCCACTCAGCAGCATGCTGGTCACGACCCGCTCGTAGTAGCGTTCCAGCAGATCGGCGGTTATTGCGGGACTGACGGCGCGACAAAGCGCCAATCCCGGCAGATAGAATAGTAATGGCGCAGCAAGCAGCGCAACAAGCAGCATGCGTAGCATCTCGAATACTCACAATCGTAGTCCGGCGGTGGATTATAGCACAGGATGGTCGCGTATGACGAGGATGTAAAAAAGAAGATTTTCATATATAATCATTATAAATTCGGTTCTGAGGCATGGTATACTGTACCGTCAATTGCTCACAACAATAATAGTGCTCTATATAACACGAGTTACGCGGTGGGGCCGGTTCTGGCCCGGTGCCGGAACCGGAAACCAGAATCGCCTGCGGCAGCATGGTGCATTTTGTAACTTCTTGCTGAAAATTTTGCACAGAGTGCAAAATTTTCAGCAAGAAGATGTCCGATACCGCCCTGCCGGAGGCAAATCGGGCCGTTCTTCCCGGCGAACACCTGGTTTGGAACCGACTGCGTAACTCGTGTATATGACACGAGTTACGCGGTTG
>DAOTUI010000261.1:0-7402 GCA_034437035.1 Chloroflexaceae bacterium | reverse complement strand
TCTGAACGGTAACACGCTGACCTTCAGCCCGGACGGTATCCGGAGCAGCAGCGGGCGCAGTGTGATCTTTGACCGCGATGCGCAGGGGCGGATTACCCAGATTACCGACCCGGCGGGGAACGTGTATGGCTATGGGTATGATAGCAATGGCGATCTGGCAACCGTCACCTACCCGGCGGTGGCGGTCGTCGGGGAGGCACAGCCGGTCAACCCGGTGGTGCGCTACACCTACTACACCGAGGCGGGCTGGGAACATCTGTATCAGCAGGTCAGCGACCCGTCCGGGCGGCAATTGGATCTGGCGGAATACGACCAGGATGGGCGGCTCAGTCAGGAGACCGAATACCTGGGCACGGACCCGCAGGGCAATCCGGTGGCCTTCACTTACCAGTATGCCTATGATCTGGACAGCCAGACCAGTACCACCACCAACCCGGATGGCGGCCGGGTGGTACGCGCATACGCCACGCGCGATGTGCCGCAGGGCCGTGTAACCGGCACCACGACCAACCTGGTGCGCGCGACGGTGGATGTGCGTCCGGATGGGGCGGGCGGCATGGCGACCAGCACCACCACCTATGCCTATGATGATCAGCGGAATGTGATAGCCGTGGGCCTGCCCGACCCGGACACCGGCGCGGCGGCGGCGCTGGCAACCGATCCGGCCGTATGTGCGGTGCGGAATATCTGTTATACCTATGATGATCGGGGGAATCGGACAAAAGTGACCAACCCACTGGGTCATACGACGACTACCGAATATAACGATTGGAACCGCCCAAGTCGCGTAACTGATCCGGTCGGGAACAGGCGGGAAATGCACTATGATGCTTATGGCAATTTTACGTCGATGAACGATGAACTTGGGGTAATAGGTGGGTATACGTATACTATTTATGGAAACCCAGAAACGCACTACCTGGGACGTGATCCCAACACGGCGACAAGGTATACTTATGACCAGTATGGTCATGTCACAACTATCACGGACCCGTTAGGCGGTACCACAACCTTCCAAGACTATGATCTCTTTGGCAATCCCGGAAGCATTGTGCAGATGGCTGATGATGGGTTTGGACAGACTTTAACTCAAAGGTATTTGAATGATTATAACGAACTCGGACGAATCACACGAACTACTGGAGACGATGGCAACGGAACCATTATCAGCACAAGCTATCGCTATGACCGCACAGGCAATGTGACTGACGTGCGTGATGATACGACGGGTTGGCACACTACAACGGACTACTACACTGATGGGTCCGTGAAGCAAGTTATATTTACAGACGGAACATTTGTGCAGTACACCTATACTTGGCGGGGCGAGATTGCGACCATCACCGACCAGGAAGGTACGATTACCCACTATGACTATGATTTAGCAGGTAACCTGAGTAGCATGACTGAGACATGGGTGTTCGGTAAGGAACCGACTGCTTCTTACACATACGATCTTGCTGGACGGCAGGTTGAACAGACAGATGCGAAAGGAAACACGACTATAACCGTGTATGATGCCGCTGACCGACCGATCTTCGAAGAAGATCCGATACATGGTTCTACTCACCGCAAGGAATATCAGTTTAATGACGCGGGGCGAATTGAGACCATAACTGCGGTGAGCGATGTGCAGTTACACGTTACCTATGATGCACGCGGGTTCCCAACCACTACGACGTATGCATATGGCACTCCCGCTGCACAAACTCTGCACCAGCAGCATGACGGGATGGGGCATATCACCTCCCGCACGGATCTTGATAACAAAACAACTACCTATGGGTATGATGTCGCTGGTAGGCTGACATCGGTGAAAAACCATATGCAGCAGGAAACGAGCTATATTCTGGACGGATTTGGGAACCTGCGTCGCATCACCGATGCCAACGGACATATCACCACCTTTACCTATGATGGGTTGGGCCGAGTTATCAGCAAGGTCTGGAATGACGGATCGCAGGAAACTTTTACCTATGCCTATATGCAACCGGTTGATGCCAATCCCGCAAATGATCGGGAAATAACAAGCAGTACTGCTCCAACTGACATTTACCTGCGTGTTGCTCACAAGTTGACTGATAACCATGTAAATTACCGCTACTACAATGCGCAGGGACTTCAAGTACGTGTCAACTACTATGATGGAACAATAATCCAGGTCAAGCACACCCCTAAAGGTCAAGTGCAAGAGATCAAGGATCAGCATAACACTATGTGCTATAGCTACGATGATGATGACTACCTCATCGAGGTAAAGCAGATTGCTAATGATACCGATTGTGCAACGGCATCGGCTCAGCGCCAGATCAACTATACCTATGACCGCAATGGCAACCGTACTACTGTGACGATAGTGGTAGGAACAACTACCTGGACGGTAGGCTATGCGTATGACGCCCTGGATCGGCTCTGCGCCGTCAAGGTAGGAACTATCCCGACATCCTGTGTTGATACGGATGGTACATATGTCTACACCTATGAGGATTATGTGCCCGATCCGATGATTGCGCGCCGGGAGATACTAACGTACCCCAATGGTCTAGTCGAAACGGCCAACTATGATCAGCATAATCGGATGGAGCATCTGACCCAGGAATTCAACCACACAACGCTGACATCCTATACCTACGACTTCTCTCCAACCGGCAACCGTCGTATGCTCACGGAACTTGATGGTTCAACAACAACCTGGACCTATGATGATGCCTATCGGCTCACCCGCGAAGTGCGAGAGGATGCAACTGGATCGTCTGTATGGGATCTGCATTTTACCTATGATGTGGTCGGCAATCGGCTCTCCATGCACGAGGCCGTAAGTGGTGCTATGACAACCTATACTTATAAACCGAATGGACTGGATCAGATTGACACCGTAACGACGGAAGACATAACCCATACCTACACCTACGATCCACGTGGTAATGTGATCAGCGATGGGGTGGTAACGTATACCTATGATGCGACTGATCGGCTGACCGCCATCAGCGCGCCAGGGTATACACGGAGCTACACCTACGACGCGCTCGGCAACCTCTTCCAGGAGACAGCCGATGGTGTAACAACGGAGTATCTCTGGGATGTACTCTCACCCTATGGGGATAGTGTTGCTGAAATTGGCAGGAGCGGTGCCGTTACAGCCAGATATGTACTGGCTGGCGCAACGGTGTTGGAGCAAACCACCACTGGCACGACCCACTATCTGTTACGTGATGGGCAGGGCAGCACCCGCGCACTCTTTGACCTGGATAGTGGTACTATCAGTGAAACCTACCTCTATGATGCGTTTGGGGGAATGCGTGCCGGTCCAACCGTTCCGCAGAGTGACTACCTGTATACTGGACAGCAGTTTGATTCTGAGACCGGGCTCTACTATTTGCGGGCACGCTTTTATAACCCGGCAGATGGTCGATTCCTCAGTCAGGATACTTATCCCGTTGAGGTTGGAGATCCAACACAAATGAATCGCTATACTTACGGAGCCAATAATCCGGTGAATGGCTTTGATCCATCGGGACAGTTGTTTATTGAACGGGTAGCAATTGATAACCAAAATGAGGAGCAGCGTGAAGCGCATATGAAATATCAGGCAGGTTGGACATACTCCAGTGGTATGGATCGAATGGCGTTACTACTTGAGTCAGTGTTCTCAGCGGCAGTGGACGAATTTTTAATAGCGACTGTCTGGTCTGCCATGCGGTTTCAGCAGCAGATGATCAATCCCAACTTCGAAGAAAGCAATCTCCACAAGTCGGTTATGGCGATTGGTACAGTGTATCATCTCGATGGTGCGAAGGCGAAAGGGTACAAACCACACACCATCCTGAAGGCAGTCTCTATGAATGCTCGAGAAGACACTGGCCTCTGCCGATGGTCAGATATCTCTGGCTTGGTAGGTTGCAAGGGCCGCCGTGGTAAGCCAATAGTTTTAGGCATAGTTGTGGGTCTCATTAGAGCTGCCGTACGTGTCGCCTGGCCTGGTTCGGATGTTATTCCAATTAATAAGGAGAGTGAAGTCAATGGTAAATGCAATGGGGTCCTCAACTGGCGATCACATCATGCCGAGATTTTAGTAGCCCGCTGGGCATGTAATGAATTTACAGATTATCCCACACCGCATCGCATGCTGAATATCTCAACATCGACTGCTGCATGTAGTAAGTATGATCGTCCAGGTGAACCATGTGCTGTAACCCTGCCAAAACTCAAAACTGCACGTTTGCCTGGGTCGCTTTACTTGTTTGAGATGACAAACTTCTGGGCACTTCCAAGGTTCAAGGAGTAGAATCCCTGCTCTTTCAGGGATATAATAATCCATAAGGTATAGGCATGTATATGAAAACCTACCCTGAACGATATCGGCAAGGGGCTTGCATACCGGTCTGGCAGGAGTTGGTCGCTCAGCATGCCGCTATTCGACAGGAACCACTCCTAAGTGCGGCGCAGGTGGTAGCGCACGAAGTGATGCAGCGGGTGCGCCATAATCTCATCCTGTTGATTGAACGGCTGCGGACGCTGGGCTATCGCTTCGCTGCAGAACATCCGACCTATGACCACTTTGTGGTTGCAACCCACATGCCACGTGCTCTGGCACAGATAGAGCGGTATGGCGTGCTTCCGCCCGCCTCCATTCATATTCTAGGCCAGATCTGGGGGCAGCAGGCAAGGCAGGACGCCATGACTGAACAACAGGAACAAACCATTGAAGCACAATTCCTGGCTGCATATGGTGATCTCCTTGACCAGACCCCGGCTCAGTCAACGGTCTGGCAATCGCCGAGTGATCTCCTTCTGAATGATCTGGCCGATCTTGAACGGGACTATGGCCCTTTGCCGCTGGTTCTGCACACCTGGTATGAGGTTGTCGGTGAGGTTTCTTTGATGGGAGATCATCCAAAATTAAGTTGCTACTATGGTGACAACCAGGGGCCGGTGAGTGATCCGCTCGTAATCCGCTATGGTGGCGACGATCTCCGAGCGCAGGCGGACGAAGCAAGTGAGCGATCAGCGCGCCGGCAGCAGCGGCAGCTCTATCACTTCGAAATTGCACCTGACGCATGCTGCAAGTCGAACTATAGCGGTGGTAGTCCACTCTGTTTAAAAGTTCCCAACCCCGGCTTTGATGGACCACTCATTTCGGTAGATGGATGGGAGAATATGTTTTTTATCTCCTATCTGCGCGAGTGTTTTGCCTGGGGCGGGTTTCCTGGGTTAAAGTGGGACTCGTCGGCTGCAGAAGCTGCTCGCGAGGAACTGACTTTTCTTACAAAGGATCTATTGCCACTATAATAATCCTGATATGCATGCTCAGATAATAAGCTATCAGGAGCGGTTTCATCTTCACACATTTTAACCTGGAAAGGATTCTCTCTTATGCCGGCTATCTTACAGGAGCGGGTGCAGGCGGCAATAACGGTTTTGCAGCAGGCTCATTACACGGCACTCCAGCCGTTTGTTGAACGTAAGTTGCCCCATCAGCCAGTGACGGTGTACGGATATGCCGCTGATGAATTGAATAATCATGGTATTTCGGATTACCAATGGGACTGGAGTTCACTGAATATACTCTTTTACGGCTTAATGGCTTTGCCCAATCATGCCGATTTTGCTGATCTTATTCTATGGACGCTGGAACTGCTGCCAGGCCAGGAACCATTTGCACTTCCTATCACTCTATTCGATGAGTACCTGATGCCTGATGACACATGGGCAACTGAGTTGCTTGTCAACCTGATTCCGCCAGCTATTGCACCGGCCACAGTACCATATCCTCAATCGCAGACGGATATCACTGCTGCCTTGGTTCAAGCACATGCCCTGGGGGCGATCCGTGCGCTCGGAATCATCAAAGATGCACAGACAGATGCACAAGAGGTGTTGCTTGCAGCACTCTTGCATCACGCCCCCGATGTTTCAGCGGCGGCGGCATATGCGCTCGGTGAACTACGCATCATCGGCGCACAACACCTACTCATTGAGCGTATTTGCCAGAACTGCATGCCAGCGTATATTCAGGCGCTTGGACTGTTTAATACTACCGAGAGCAGTTCTTCCTTGCGGCATCTGTTGAGTACATATCAGAATGAGCAAGCCATCTACTATAGTGATTATAGCCGGATTGTAGCGGCGCTGCTGCGTGCCCTAGCCCGGAGTGGTGACCAGCAGGCTATCCCGTATATTCTGCCATTTCTTGCTGTCCCGGACGAGCGGGTCAATCTGGAAGCAGCCATGGCTCTGAGCAAACTGGGGGATCAACGGGAACGAGCATTTATTTATGAGGTTCTGGAGAATGGAGATGAGGATGCCGATGAGGCGTTGCGCCAGGATGTGGCGCAGTTACTGGTGACGCAGGGAGACCCAAAAGGATGGCCAGTATTACTTAAATGCTACCAGGATAAGCCCGACTATCTCCTGTTAAGACTTAGTCGTTCGGGTGAACCTGGTGATATCCCTTTCCTAAAATGGGTTGCGGCAACTGATTTCAGCCAGACCGGACAGGGCTGGAGTAGAGCTGCCGTGGCCCGTTACGCTATGAGACGCATTGAGGCACGCCAGTGGTGACTTTGTCTTCCTCACATGTAAAGTGTGGAGATAACTATTCCGGAAAACGCTGCATCCACAGGTACCAGGAAGGAAAAATGATCACGTATCTCCAACGGTATCAGGAGGGTGAACACGAATCGGTGTGGGCAGACCTGGTTGCGCTTGGTCCCGCAATCCGCGATGAACCAGTATACACCGAGGCGCTGGCGGTGGCCCACGCCATGATGACCCGTGTGCGGCACAACATTGAGGTCTTGCTGGAGCGGCTGCGGGAACTGAAGTATCGCTTCCTCTCGCGCCATGCGAGCGATATCTGGCGGCAACCCGATGCGGAGCGGCGGAGCATCCTTGACGCCATCGAACAGCAATATGGCCCGCTCCCCATCGTGCTGCGTGCCTGGTATGATATTGTTGGCGAGGTCAGCCTGGCCGGCTCGCATCCCAAACTGAACCATCATGTTGGCTACAAACGGAGTCTGGCGCTCCGCCCCGAGGAGCCGTTCAGTGATCCGCTGGAGCTTGAAATTTGGGATGATGCCATCTGTTCTTTCTATCGCCAGCCAACCCGTCAGGCTGCGTATACCATCCCTCCCTTCTCTTTCTATGTTGCCTCCAACGTCGATACTAAAGCCGGCTACAGTGGTAGTCAGGATTACCACATCATGATCCCGGCTACCGGGTTTGACACCCCGATCTTCGCCTATCTCCCATGGACAGGCATGTTTCTTCGGCCCTACCTGCGCACCTGCTTTGCCTGGGGTGGATTTCCCGGCCTGCGGGATCAGCCCGATGCCGCCGCCGCCGCCAGCGCAGAATTGGCGTTTCTGACGCAGGATCTGCTGCCAATCTAATCCATGGA
>DAOTUI010000260.1:0-30958 GCA_034437035.1 Chloroflexaceae bacterium | reverse complement strand
TTAGAACGGAATCTCCTCATCCGTTTCTTCGGGTACTTCGTCCGTCTGGTTCTCCGGCTCCGGGATGTCGATATCGTCCTGCGCCGTACCGTTCCCATTCCCATTCCCACCCGGTGCATCGAGGAACATAACCTCCTCTGCGCGGACATATGTCCGATAGCGGCGCTGTTTGGTCTCACGATCTTCCCAGGAGTCGTTGCGCAAGGTGCCGGTGATCATCACCCGCCGTCCCTTCTGCAGATACTCGTTGCAGCGCTCCGCCAGCCGATCCCACGCCTCAACCGTTGTCCAGTCGGTGGCGTATTCGCGCGAACCATCGCTGTTGCGGCCGACGGTACGATTGGTGGCAATGCTAAGCCGGCAGATCGCCGAGCCGGTTGAGGTAAACCGCATTTCGGGGTCACGCCCCAGCCGACCGATCAGTTGTACGGAGTTGAGTGTGCCTTTGACCGTCTTCATTGTGTACCTCCGGTGCTGTAGTGATATGCCAGACGGACTCAAACGAGCCGTCATGATATTTACCGTATGAGATCGGTAAAAGTTACGATCCTTTGTCGTACAAATTTAATTCCCTGATCGACCCTGCCGAAGGCGAAACTCCTGACCAGACGCGGGAACAGGCAACGTATGGCAGCATCGGCGTTTCGCGTTTTTCGCTTATTTCGTATCGTTCGTGGTCCAAATCCCCACCGTGTAATCCCGTGATTGACAGGACTTACGCGGTGGACGTTCAAACCGGACGTTTGACCAGATGGAAGCCGGCCTCGCCTGCGGCAGCATGGTACGTTTTCGATCTTTTTGGAAAAAAAGTGGCGCTCCGAGCCACTTTTTTTCCAAAAAGGATGGTCGGTTCCGCCCTGCCGGAGGCGAAATTTCCTTTCGGGTTCGTGACCGCGTAACTCCTGTGATTGACACGAGTTACGCGGTGGGAGTCTGTTCCGGCCTGGTGTCAGGTCCGAACGCCCGATTCGCCTGCGGCAGCATGGTACGTTCTTTTCTTTTTTCCGGAATGTTTTGGCCTTCGGCCAAAACATTCCGGAAAAAAGAGGTCTTCTTCCGCCCTGCCGGAGGCGCATCCCATCCGCTGGATGGACGACCGCGTAACTCGTGTGATTGAGGATAGCGCCTGTGGTATAATCTGAAATCGGGTAGGAAACGCAATGTAAGCAACAAAGATCGTTTGTTCTTTGTTCTCTGTTTGTCTATTCTTTCTATGAGTGAAACGAGTTATGCAACTGGATCAAACGCTCATTCAGCAGTTACCAACATCCTATCAGGTTGAACATATCACGATTGCGCCCAATATCACCCTGGCACCGATGGCCGGCGTGACCGACAGCGTCTTCCGGCGGCTGATGTTGAGCCTGGGCGGTTGCGGGCTGGTCAGCAGCGAGATGACTAATGCCGCCAGCGTCAGCCCGAAACTGCTCAAGCGCCATCGCCTGCTCGACTATCTGCCGGAGGAGCGGCCCTTTACAATGCAACTGAGCGGCAACGAGCCGGAGATGGTTGCGCGGGCGGCCCATACTATTGAACAACTGGGCGCGGACATCCTCGATATCAACTGTGGCTGTCCCTCGCCCAAGGTGACGGGCGGCGGCCATGGGGCGTCGCTGCTACGCGACCTGCCGAAGATGCAGCGGGTGCTCAAAGCGGTGCGGGCGGCGGTCAGCATTCCGATTACGCTCAAGTTTCGCGCCGGCTGGGATGAGACGAGCCTTAATTATGTCGAGACGGCCAAAATCGCGGAGGAGGCCGGGATCGCCGCGCTGGCACTGCATCCGCGCACGCGGGAACAGCGCTACACGGGCGGGGCCGACTGGAGCCGGGTGGCCGAGGTCAAGCGGCATGTCAGCATTCCGGTGATTGGCAGTGGTGATGTCAAAAATGCCCACGATGCACTCTGGCGACTATACGACAGCGGCGTCGATGGGGTGATGATCGGGCGGGGGGCGATGGAGAATCCCTGGATTTTCCTGCAGATTGCGCAATTGCGCCGGGGTGAAGCGCTCTTTGTGCCAACGCCCGCCGACAAGTACGAACTGCTGCTGCGCTACTTCACGATGTGCCTGGAGGCGATGCCCGAAAGACTGGCGCTGAACAAGCTTAAGCAGCTTATCGGTCAGTTCCGGATCGGGCTGCCGGGTAGTGCCGCTCTGCGCGGGCGGGTGCAGCAGTCCCGTAGCGTGGAGGAGGCCCGCGCGCATCTCGATAGCTTCTTCGCCGCCTACACCCGGGAAGCCGAATTAGCCTGCGTCTAACCGCGTTCTCACGTTTCACGTTTTCACGTTTCACGAGTCAATTATTATGAAACTTGACACTATCAGCAGCGAATATATCTCTCTGGCCTTTGCGCTGGAACAGCATATCGCAGGCTTTGTCGATGCCTACTTTGGCCCGGACGAGTTGCGCCAGGCCGTGAAAGATGCTGCGCCCCGTCCGCCGCAGGATCTGGTCGCCGCGATTGCTGAGTTGCGCCGGCAGGTGCAGGCGGTGAAGGCCGACGGCGATGTCGGCTACCCGCCCCGACGCGCGGCCTACCTCGATCTGCAACTGCGGGCGATGGAGACAACCGCACGCAAACTGGCGGGCGAGCGGCCGGCCTACCGTGATGAGGTGCAACTGCTCTTCGACATTGTGCCCGCGCAGACGGAGGAAACCGTCTTTGAGCAGGCCATTGCCGACCTGGATGCGACACTGCCCGGCAGTGGCCCGGTCGCCGAACGCATGGAAGCCTGGAAGCAGCAGTTCGAGGTTGCCGCCGACACCGCCCGCCGGATGATCGACCGGATCGCAACGGAGGCCCGCACGCGCACTCAGGCACGCTACCGCCTGCCGGACGGCGAAGCGGTCACGTTTGATCTGGTGCAGGATAAACCCTGGAGTGGCTACAACTGGTACCTGGGGCATGCCCACTCACGCATCGAGATCAACACCGATCTGCCGGTGCGCGCCGACATACTGCTGGATCTGGTCTGCCACGAGGGATACCCCGGCCACCATACCGAGCATGCTCTGAAAGAGCAGATCCTCTACCGCGAGCGCGGCTGGGGCGAGCAGGCTATCCAACTTATCAACACGCCGGAGTGTGTTATCTCCGAGGGCATTGCAACTCTGGCAGCGGATCTAATCTTTGGTGATGAGGCCGCAGCCTGGGCCGCCGCTGAAGTCTACCCGCTGGGCGCGATCAGGGGCGACCCTGAACAAGAAGGGCGCATCGCGGCGGCCCGCCGGTTGCTGCGTGCGTTGAGCGGCAATGCGGCCCTGCTGCTCTACGAGCAGAACGCTGACCCGGAGGAGGTTGTGCGCTACATTATGCGCTATGGTCTGCGCACCGAACGCGAGGCGCGGCAACAACTGCGCTTTATTCAGGCACCCCTCTGGCGGGCCTATGTTTTTACCTACCATGCCGGGCGCGATCTGCTCAAGCGCTGGATCGAACGGAGCGATAAGCAGGAGCGCTTCCGCACGCTGCTCACGGAACAGGTTTATCCCTCGCTGATTGAGCAGTGGGTGCTGGAAGAGGATAAACATTGTCTATCCAATTAACGGTTAGGGGTTAACGGTTAAGGGTCACACAGATTACGACGATGTGTACAGATCTAACCTCAATACCTTCCAAATATGACAGAATTGACTCGCGCAAAGCCACCGAGGTTTTACAGTTCTTGGCACCCTTTGCGGCTTTGCGCGAGCGTATTTGAAAGATATTGGATCTAACCCTTAACCCCTAACCCCTAACCCCTAAACTTTCATGCACGACGGTTATATTTTCACGCTGGGTATCTGTGGCAGCACGCGGGCCGGGCATCCCGCGCTGATCCTGTTGGAAGCGATGCTGCGGGAACTGCCGCCGGTCAAGCGGGCCGCGCATCTGGGCGAAGTGCTGCTGCTTGAACAGGATCAGCATCTGCATGATCCCCTGCTCGATCCGCTGCTGGCGGATATGCGCGATGCCGAGGTGCTGCTGATTGTAACACCACTACACACGGCTACCCTACCCTTGCGGCTGGCGGGACTGCTTGACTATGCCGGCGACCTGGCCGCCGCCGGAGGACTGCAGGGCAAGATTGCGATACTGGTCGGGATTGACCCCGGCACGCCGCCCAAACCGGCATCTATGCCCCTGTTGCAGCGCTTCTGTGATGATGCGGGCATAACTGTGGCGGGCAAGCTCATGCTGACCGAAGATCAGGCGGTTGAACCGACAACGCCTGACCGCGTAGTAGACCTGGCACGCCAGGCGTATGCGCTGGCACGCCAGGATCTACCCGATGCGCTGCCATAACGTGGTTGCAGGAAATGATGTAATACGAGTTTGCCGTCAACTTTATCATTTTTGTGTCCTCGGTGTTCGCTGTGGCTATGACAACAAATCAGTATAAGGAGTTGGCACGAGCTATGCCGCATACCCGGCCGGCAATCCCGGCAAACAAGAACTACCTGGGCGACCTGATAACGTACTGGTTGCTTGTGCGGTCGGCACTCTGGAACAGCTTTGACCGGGTGTGGGTGCAGATCTGCGGGCGGTTGCCGCGCCGCGCGGAAGGGCCGTTGATCTGCTATATGAACCATCCCTCCTGGTGGGATGGTTATATGGCTGCCGTGATCAATCGCGAGGTGCTACGGCAGCGCTTCGCGGGCTACCTCATGATGGAGGAATTTCAGCTCCGGATCTACCGATTTATGACCTGGAGCGGAGCGTTTTCGGTCGATCGGCACAACCCTCGTGAGGCGGCGCGTTCGGTGGAGTATATCAGCCAGGTGCTGCGGCAGCGTCCCGATCAGGCATTCTACATCTTTCCCCAGGGCGAAATCACCCCGAATGACCGGCGGCCACTTACAACCTACCCCGGCGTGGCGCATGTTGTCCGGCGCGTGGGGGCAGCCACACTCTGCCCAATCACACTGCGCTACGAGTTTCGCAGTGAGCAGCGCCCGGAGGCATTTATCCGCTTTGGACCCTGCCACCGGGCCACTACTCCGGTTCATGTTGCAGCCCTGACCGAGGAAGTGAACGCGCGGTTGACCGCTAGCTCCGATGCCCTGCGCGACGCAGTTATTGCCGACGATATGGGCAGTTTTGGCCTGCTGCTGCATGGACGACCGGGCATTGATCGCTTCTTCGATCCCCTCTTCGGTCTGCTGACCGGGCAGCGACGGGAGCCAAAAGCATAATGCGCCGGCGGGCATGCTCACGCTTCACCCTGTTGCGTGTCGCTCTGCTCCATCCCCAACACCCAGCGCACCAGCAGCGGTTCCACCCGGTCAAATGCCAGGTAACTCAGAATGAGCGTACCGATTGCTGCCGCCGCCACCTGCCGATGCGCCAGGTTTACCAGCACAAACATCATCAGATTGAGCAGGTAGAGCAGCAGCGGAAGCCACACCAGCAGCGGTGCGACGCCACGCTGCTGATTGATCCGTAGCGCTGCCTGCCGCAACCAGAGCACAATCGCAACCAGCAACAGACTGGTCACCCACCAGGCCGCAAAGTTGGAGAGCGGCACACCATAGTAGCCACTCATGCTGTCCCAGATCCAGTAGCCGTTGATATGCACCGCAACAGGCTCAATGGTAACATCCAGCAGAGTAGCAAACGATGCGGCAACCGGCAGCAACATCAACCCACCGCCCGGTGATGGTTGGGGCAATCCGGCTCTCGCACCCAACAACCGATCTGTCACCCCGATTGCAGCGGGCACCACCAGCAACCAGGCGAAGGGAATTGCCAGCGGGACAGCATCGGCAATTTCAGGCCAGAGTACCCCGGTATACTGATAGCCGCCAAAGGGAAAGCCCGTGGTGACACCAATATATTCGACGGCCCATCCAATCAGCAGAATGAGCAGCGCCGACAGCGCGCCGCGCCGGCCATAGTTGGCGGCCAGCCATACCCCCATCATCGTCCCCTGGAGAATCAACAGTGCGCCACCCATCCAGGTACCCCAGACCGGCACGCGGTCCAGCGCGATGAGGAGAATCCCCCAGGGATACACAAACAGATACAGACCAAGCAACCCAAGCAGCAACGACCCGAAACGTGATCTGATGCGACTCATGCGACCGAATCCCATCTAGTATTTTAAAAAAGTCTACCAGTAACTCACCTGTTCGTCAGCGAACAATCCCGACAGTGCGCCGTCACACATACTTATCAGATAAATACGGCTGACATACGCATCGTATAGTCGAATCAGCTTTCCTTTCAGATTTCGGTTAATTTTCCGGTGGCATCCCAACCGAAAACTGATGCGTACATCGTTCTATCTGGCAGGTATGTAGTGCAGAGATAGCGCGCATCCGACACAACACCATTCCTGAGTTTTAGCAAACAACGTGCCGGCCCGGCGTTATCAAACATGGACAGCACTCGTGTAAGGACCAGCAGATCCATCATCAGCACAACTTACGCGGTCCTCCGTGTCGTGTGTGCAGGGGTTTCGCCTCCGGCAGGGTGGAACATGACATCCTTATTTTGGAAAAATTGTGCTCTCCGAGCACAATTTTTCCAAAAAAGAGAGAAAAGGTACCATGCTGCCGCAGGCGAATCGGGCTTCCATCTAGTCAAACGTCCGGTTTGAACACCCACCGTGTAAGTCCTGATCAGTACTTATATTCGCTCTGCCACAGTCGCTACATTCACGGTGCGCGGATATCAACCGGAGAGAGCAACCGCTGATTGCAACATCTTCACTATAGTAATACGTCTGTAACTATTATAGAAATCACGGCAGAACCTGTCAAAACCGCCGTCGTCCTATATTTGTGCTCTGCTTAATTTAACAAAGTGTTAATTGCGCATGAGCCGTGCAGTATGGTACGATATGAGTCCATCTTACAAACTTGAGCAGGGCTCGACATACCTAACACCAGGGAGTACCAATTATGTCACCGGAGACAAACAGCGATCATCGGGTTCTGCGCATTCTTGCCGTCGAGGATGATAACCATATCGGTCGGATCATCCAAATGGCAATGCAATCGCTGGGCGAGCCCTATCAATTCACCCTTGTTTTCAATGCTGAAGAGGGGCTGGAACTCTGGAACGAACAACCTTTCGATCTCCTTCTTGCAGATTACAACTTGCGCGGTATGAATGGGCTGAAACTCATCACTACCCTGCGAGAACAGGGTTTTGAGCATGTGCCCATGGTATTGATCACAGCGTACGATAATTCCAAACTCGCGCGTGAAGCCAACGAAGTGGGCGTCGCAGCCTACATTCCGAAACCTTTTTTTATTGAAGATCTGATCAATACCATTCGCAACCTGCTACTCAACAAAAGCCGGAGCGTAAATAGTCAGCCGTGAAGTGAAATGGTTGCAAAATCGTTTAATCGTTTGGGAATGTCACGAACAACGGCGCGAAGCAGGTGCTTCGCGCCGTTGCGATATCTGTGCCACTGGCGGAAGCGCACCGTCGCCACGCCATTTCCACACTCCGCCCCACGCTACTCCAGTCGCTGCGTCTGGGTAGAACGTCGTTCAGAGGTAGGCGGATTGGCAACCGCACTCCCATTGCCGGCTGCGTGGAGGCTATCCATAAATGGCTTGAGAATATCCATAGGCAACGGGAAGATAATCGTACTATTCTTCTCGACCGAGATCTCGGTCAGCGTCTGGAGATAGCGCAGTTGCAACGTTACCGGCTCACGCGCCATCACATCAGCCGCCGCTGCCAGGGACTTGGAGGCCTGGAGTTCACCCTCAGCGTGAATAATCTTGGCACGCTTCTCCCGTTCCGCCTCGGCCTGCTTCGCCATAGCCCGTTGCATCGTCGAGGGCAGTTCCACATCCTTAATCTCGACAATCGTCACCTTGATGCCCCAGGGCTCGGTCTGCTCGTCGATGATCTGCTGCAACTTCTGGTTGATCAGATCACGTTGTGACAGCAGCGCATCCAGATCAAACTGGCCTACCACACTGCGCAGGGTTGTCTGCGCAATCTGCATCGTTGCGCGAATATAGTCCATCACATTGGTGACTGCGGCATTGGCATCCAGCACCTGGAAGTAGAGCACCGCATTCACCTTGATCGTCACGTTGTCCTGCGTAATCACTTCCTGCACCGGTACATCCATCGTAATGATCCGCTGGTCAACGCGGATCATCCGCTCAAATATCGGAATGACAAAAAACAGACCCGGGCCACGCGCCCCCATCAACCGCCCCAGGCGAAAAATAACGCCGCGCTCATACTCCGGTACAATCTTGATTGCGGAGAGCAGCACCATCAGGGCAATGAACGCCAGCGTTGCCACGCACGCAAAAATGAATACGTTCACAGTTCGACCTCTTTCCTCTGGCTCGCACCATGCGAGCTTCCTCATGAATGAACACTTTGTGTCCGGGCGGCTTCGTCTTCACTGTCGAGTCGCCGGACTACCAGACGTAAATTGTAGACCGCAGTTACGCGCACCCACTCCCCGGTGTCAACCTCCCCATCCTCGCTGATCGCTTGCCAGAGCGCGCCCTCCACAAAGACCATGCCGTCGGGGTCCAGCCGCTTGCGCACCTCGGCTAGTTTACCGACCAGCCCTTCCTGCCCGCCACTAATGGGACGCTTGCGGGTATGAAACACAATCCAGATACTTGCTGCGGCAAAGAGCGCGGTCAGCACAACCACCATCAGAATGGCCCAGAGCGCCACAAAGGTATTGGGAGCCTGGTTGGTATCGATCAGGGTCAGCGAACTTACCAGCAGCACGCTGATACCAATCACGGTCAGCGCCCCGTGGGACGGCACATAGACATCGAGCAGAATGAAAAAGAACGCGAAGAGCAGACCAGCGACACTGATCCAGCGCACGGGCAGCGAGAAAAACCCGATCAGCGCACCAAGCAGGAGCACAACTCCAATACCGGCGAACACACCGACGCCGGGGTTAACCAGTTCGGTATACACCGCAATCGCACCCAACACCAGCAGCAGAAAGGCCACGGTCGGATCGGCCAGGAGCAGGCGAAACTGTTCCCAGAGGTTGGGCATGATCGAGCGGGTCGCGCGGCCCAGCGTTTGTATCTGCACCTGCCGACCACTCTCCAGTTCCACCGTACGGCCCTCAAGCAAGGTCAGCAGTTCGTCCATATCGCCGGCAACAATATCCACTGCCGGCGGATTGAGCGCGGCGGCCTGCGCGTTGGTCAGCAACACCCCCTCCCGCACAGCGTCATCAATCCAATCGGTGTTGCGCCCCTGGGCCGCGTTCCACTCGCGCAACTGCTGAGATACACTATCAAAGAGCAGATTCTGCGTTTGCTCGGTGAGCAGAACATCTACCTCCGCAAGCGGCGTTGGCGTACCAAACGTTGTGTCGGGAGCCATCGCGGCAATATCTGCCGCACTCAAAAAGAATGCCCCGGTTGCCCCGGCTGCGGTTCCGGCGGGCGCGACATAGACCACCACCGGCACTTCCGCCTCGGCCAGTTCGCCGGCAAAGGGCCGCACCGCACGCAGCACCGTCCCCTGGTTATTCAACTGGATAATAAGCGCCGTGGCATTGCCGGCTTCGGCCTGACGTAGTGCCCGCTCCAGGAAATTAACTGTCACATTGGTGACGGTGCCCTGCACCTCTACCGTATAAATTGGTCCGCGCTCCTGCCGGGCGGTGGCAACCGTGTGCATGCCAAAGCTAACCAGCAGCAGCAGGAAGAACCGCAGCAGGCTGTAAACCCACCTGCGCTGTACCATTGATGCCTGTCCATACACTCCTCTGACGGGGTCACCCCGACCGTCAGAGGAGATAGCGAGGAGCAGTGCCCCTCTCGGATTTCCCCTGAAGTCATTCGCGCTATGTATGCAGCAGAACGTTTCTTCTTTCTGTATGATAACTCAGGGAGCGAAGCTATGGCAACTCCGAAGTTGATATATCGGGCTCAGACTCCGGTTGCCCTCGCTGTACAAAGCGTTTCACCCTCCGCTCAAACTCGGAGCGCGGGAGCAGCACCTTGCGATTGCACGTCCGGCAGCGGATACCGATATCGGCTCCCACCCGGACAACGCGCCAGGTATCACCGCCACACGCATGCGGCTTACGCATCTGGACAATGTCTTCCAGATAAATCGCAATTGGCCCGGACATACACACCTCCCTCGCGTGGATGTACAGCGATGCGACAACGGGCATTAGACCGCCGGTTCCTCGCCGCGTCCATCGGCAGCGTACACCTTCCGTTTGGCCTGCTGCCAGAGTTCTTCCAACTCGGCAATTGTCATCGCACTCATCTCGCAGCCCTGGAGCTGCGCCGCCTGTTCAACATAGGTAAAGCGACGGCGAAACTTGGCACTGGCCTCCCGCAACACACTCTCGGCATCCAGTTCCAGCCGGCGGGCCAGGTTGACCAGGGCAAACAGCAGATCGCCCAACTCCTCGGCGAGATGCGCCCGCTCGTCCGAGGAGAGGGTCTGCGGCGCGGCGAGCACCTGCTCCAGTTCGTTAACCTCCTCACGCACCTTTTCCCAGACCTCGTGCAGCGCACTCCAGTCGAAGCCCACCCGCGCCGCTTTGGTAACGATCTTCTGGGCCGTAGCCAGCGCAGGCAGATCTACCGGGATACCGTCGAGGAGACTATTGCGCCGGCGACCCTTCGCGGCCAACTCCTGGGCCTTGATCTGCTCCCAGGTGTGCAGCACGGTATCTATACCTTCGACGGCCGGATCGCCAAAGACATGGGGATGCCGCCGAATAAGTTTGGAGCTAATCTGTTCCAGTACATCGCCCAGGTCAAAGTGTCCCGCCTGGCGCGCCATCTCGCTATGGACCAGCACCTGGAGCAGCAGATCGCCCAACTCCTCGGTTAGCGCGGGCATATCACCGGCATCGAGGGCTTCCAGCACCTCGTGCGCCTCCTCCAATAAACCGGCCCGCAACGACTGGTGCGTCTGCCTGCGGTCCCAGGGGCACCCATCGGGACCAAGCAGGCGCGCAACCACCCAGGCCAGTCCATCAAGGCCACGCCGGTCAGCGGAAACAGCCAGCGGCGGCAGGTAGAGTGCGGTTGCGCCATCCAGGATCTGCTCCTCCAGATCGGTCAGGGTGCCGCTCCACACACATGCCGGTTGCCCCTGCCGGTCAAGCCACAGCAGTTGCACCGCGTGAGTGGCCGGATAGCGCTGGAGCAGCGTTGCCCGCAGATGCGGTTCATCCGTCAGCAGCACCAGCGCCGGGTGGGTTGGCGTCAGTGGGTAGGGCACCCGGGGTGGCGCATAGGCAGCGATCTGCTGGACCTCACACCAGGCCGGAGAGTCCGCCCCGGCAACCAGCGGCGTCGGATGGGCCAGCGTCGCTGCCTGCACGACCTGCAGACCGGAACTACGCCCGCTGATCGCCAGTGCCGCGCAGCAGGCATCAATCAGGCTCACACCCGGAATGATCCGCACTTCCCAGCCATACATGGCGGCCGCCTGCCACAGATCATCAACCAGCACATGATCATGCGGATGACCGGACAGCGCACAGATGACCGCATCATCTGTCGCTAACTGTTCTACCACTGCTGCACGAGAAAGAGCGGGAACAACGTGCAACCGGGACGGGGACAGGTGCGCCAGCGCCGGGTGGTCCGGTGCCGGTGTGAGCACGACCGGGGCGTGTTCCAACTGATCGGCGGCAGCCCGGGTGAGCAGCGCCGGATCGCCGGGACCAAGCCCGATAAGCGTGACCGTTTTGCAACTCATAGCGTCGTGACTGCTCCTATTCGCCTGAAGCGGGCGGTTCACCCCGCAAACGCCGGAGTTCAGCCTCCAGTGCGGCGATCCGCTGACGTTCAGCCGCTAACTGCTGTTCGGCGGTCTCGGCGCGCCGCCGTTCGGTCTCGGCACGCCGGCGTTCGGCCTCCTCGCCGGTCAATACCAGATCGCCCTCCGCTGTGTACAAGCGCAGCCAGGTATGCTCCAGCGCGAGAAACGGTCCCTGCCACGCTCCCAGCCAGAGCTCCAGTTCTCTACTCCAAAGCCGGCCATGTTCGTCGGGCTCAAGCGGGTTATATGCACCATTGGAGAGCCGCCAGCCGAACAACCGCTCAACCTCCGGGGCGACACAGAAATACTCCGTCGTGCGAAAGATCTGCTCGTAGATCCGTTTTTTCGCACCCAGGTCGGCCTGTTCCGTGCTCGGCGACAGCAGTTCAAAGATCACATTCGGGTAGTGTCCACCCTCGTCCCAGACCATCCAGGAGTTGCGAGGGCGGGTGCCGTCCACATCTTTGACGATGAACACATCCGGTCCCTTGTAATCCCGGTTGCGCGCCTGTTCCGCGCTGTAGTAGATGAACATATTCGCCCCAATGTAGTAGTCATCACGGCGCCCACCCCGATGCGCCACATAGCTGGAGAGCAGCAGCGTGGCATTCCCATAATGCCAGGGCGATTCCATAGGTTCTCCATCATCATACGGCAGATCGGTCGGCGGCATCGGAATATCATCCGGCCAGGGCAACTCATCAATGGTTTGTCCGATGAGTTCCTCGGTTTTCTCGCTCATAGATCCCCCTTCAGGTCGCCGTTGCGGTTATCTTTCGCGTGCGCGGGCTAACTCGGTTTCCAGCTCTCCCAAACGCGGCACATTCGGCTCCAGCACGCGCGCCTGCGCAATCGCCTCCGCAGCCGCAGCCAGTTGGCGTAGTTCGATCAGCATGCCGGCACGGTTGCGGTGCCACATGGCAAAATCGGGCTGGAGTTCAATCGCCCGCTCATAAGCGGTCAGCGCTGCGCGGTGGTCCTGCACTCCATCCAGCGCGTTGCCCAGTTCGTTGTAGGTACGGGCGACCTCAGCCTGGAGCGCCGGCAGATCCAGTTCCGGCGTCTCGCTAAGCGGCGGTTGCAGCAGCGCCTCACCCGCTGCCACTGCCTGCTGCCAGCGGGTAATATCCGTCGAGTTGCCCGCGGCCGCATTGCGCTGGTCAATAAAGCTGTTCAGCGCCTGCTCAAAGCGTTGCACCTGCGCCAGACTCCCGCTGACCTGCACCAGCGATGCAAAGACCGGTTCCATCCCCTGCTCGCGGCAGGTCTGCAGCAGCGTCTGGCGATCCCGCAAGGTTTTGGCCGCCGCCGCGTCATCGGCATACTGCTGCATAAGCACTGCAAAGACCGGATCAACCGCGTCCGTCAGCAGCGCGGGATAGGCTTCGAGTAACTGCCGCATCTGCACCGGATCGTGGGTGTTGAGGAAGGCCACCAGCAGATTCGCCAGGCGGGAGTCAAACTCCCCCTCGGGCATCTGCTCCTCCCGCAGCCAGGCAGGACAGGGCTCCGTACCAAGTTCAGCCCAGATGGTATCGAAGTCCTCTCCGGCAGCCCCGCGAATATGCAGCAGCAGATCCTGACTCTTCTTCCGGTACTCCTCGTGCTGCAGTTGTCCAAAGCGTGTAAACGCCTCGCGCGCGGCGGCAAGCGCTTCCCGCAGCCGCGCATACCGATCTTCGGCGGGGAGTGCGGCCAGCCGGTAGAGCGCGGCAGCCCGGTTATTCTGGGCTATCGCGTAGTCCAGCGGCGCGTCGGATAGGTCGCGTTGCAGATCGGCCTCCGCCGCGGCCAGCGCTGCGAGTAACGCTGCCCGCCGCTGTTCGGTGGTAGCAGTTGCTTCTGCCGGCTCAACTGCGGGTGGTTGTTCAACGACGCGCAGTTCCTGCAACAGTCGGCTTCGGTCGGTGATAAGCTGCTGCACCTCCGGATCTTCGCTACGAAACTGCGTATCCAGGGTGTGCTGGGCCTCAGCGGGCAGCAGCAGATTGCGCCTGTCCGCAAAGATGCTGCGGGCGGCCGCCTCGCTGGGAGCCTGAATAAAGTCCATCAGCGCCTGGGCCAGCGGGGGCAACTCGGTTGATACCTTACCCCGCAGCTCGCGGAGCGCGGCAAGGCGCTGGCGCAGACCATCCGCCAGAACCGGCTGGCCGGACTCTTCGGCCCGCTCAATCTCCTGCTCAACGGTGGTGAGAAACTCCGCCTCCAGCACAAAGGGCGACTGCTGCGCCAGGGTTTGTAACTCCTCCAGATTGTTGACCATAACAAACTCATGCCAGACGGCCTGGAAGATCTCTTCTTGATGCGCAGCAACAAAGGTCTGAAAATCGGTGCGCAACTGCGGGTCGGCATGGAGCGCCGCCATCAGGCCGGCCTCGTCGGTGACGCCCGCCGCGTCGAGACGGGCCTGCAGTTCGGGTGGTAGATCCAGCGGTTTATGTTCGTTCATGTTTGTACCATGCTATTTCAACACGAAAAACAGAAGCACCAGGTATAGAGAACAGAGAACAAAAGAATAAAGAACAAAAAGAAGAGGAATGTTAGCGGGATCGAACACGACTATCGGATGTGATATATTGGAAACACGCTTCTGACCCGGCGATAGCCGGCAATTGTCCACCGCCAGGTCAGTAACCCTGCTGCGCAACTACTCACTCTCGCCCAGAGACAGGATCGCCATAAATGCTTCCTGGGGAATCTCGACGCTACCGACCATCTTCATGCGCCGCTTACCTTCGCGCTGCTTATCCAGGAGCTTGCGCTTGCGCGAGACATCGCCGCCGTAACATTTGCTCAACACATCCTTGCGTATCGCCCGGACCGTCTCGCGGGCAATAATGCGCCCACCGATAGCCGCCTGGATCGGTACCTCAAACATCTGACGCGGGATCAGCTTGCGCAGCCGCTCAACCAGTTCGCGGCCATGGTGATAGGCAAAATCACGATGTACAATCAGCGAGAGCGCATCGACCGGCTGACTGTTAACCAGAACATCCAGCTTTACCAGATCGGCCTCCTGGTAGCCGGCCATAGCATAGTCAAGCGAGGCATATCCCTGCGTGCGGCTCTTGAGTTGGTCATAAAAATCCACCACAATCTCGGCCAGCGGCATTTTATACTTGAGCATGACGCGCTGCGGGTCAAGATAGTCCATGGTGTCAAAGATGCCGCGTTTGCCGGTAACCAGGTCCATAATCGTGCCGATGTAGCGTGCCGGCGCGAAGATCGTAATTTGCACCAGCGGCTCCTCGATACTGGCGATATAGCTAACCTCCGGCATATCGGAGGGATTATCAATCGTGATAATCTCGCCATCGGTACGCAGCACCTGGTACTCCACGCTCGGCGCAGTAATCAGCAGATCCAGATTATACTCCCGCTCCAGTCGCTCGCGGACGATCTCCATATGCAGCAGACCGAGAAAGCCGCAGCGAAAGCCAAACCCCAGCGCCGCGCTGCTCTCCGGCTGGAACGAGAGCGCAGCGTCGTTGAGTTTGAGCCGCTCCAGCGCCTCGCGCAACTCCGTGTAGGCATCGCTATCCACCGGGTAGAGCCCCGCAAACACCATCGGCTTGGCGGGGCGGTATCCCGGCAGCGGCGCATTCGCCGGATTATTTGCCAGAGTGACGGTATCGCCCACCTGACAATCGTCCACCGACTTGAGGCCCGTAGCAATATAGCCGACATTCCCGGCGGCCAGTTCCTCCAGCGGCGTCATAGCAGGCCGGAATGCCCCCAACTCCAGAATATCGGCCTGCGCTCCGGTGCCCAGGAACTGCACCCGCGAGTCCGCATCAAACACGCCATCGAAGACACGCACGTAGGCAATTACGCCCTTGTAAGGATCATAGTGCGAGTCGAAGATCAGCGCGCGGGCAGGCTGGTTCCGCTGGCCATGCGGCGGCGGAACACGCTGGACAATCGTCTCCAGGATCTCCGGCACACCCACGCCCTCCTTGGCCGAGGCTTTGATCACATCCTCTCTGGGCAGTCCCAACACATCCTCAATATCCTGAGCAACCATATCGGGATAGGCTCCCGGCAGGTCAATTTTATTAATCACCGGAATGATCGTCAGATCATGCTCCAGTGCCAGGTAGACATTTGCCAGAGTTTGCGCCTCGATACCCTGGGCCGCATCGACAACCAGCAGCGCCCCCTCGCAGGCGGCCAGCGCCCGGCTGACTTCATAGGTAAAATCAACATGCCCCGGACAGTCGATCAGGTTGAAGGTATAGGTCTGCCCATCCTGAGCGATATATTTCATCCGCACAGCCTTGGCCTTGATGGTGATACCTTTTTCCCGTTCAAGGTCCATCGCATCAAGCAGTTGCTCACGACGTTCGCGCGCGCTGATAGTATCGGTCAGTTCCAGCAGCCGATCCGACAGCGTCGTTTTGCCGTGATCAATATGCGCAATAATCGAAAAGTTTCGAATGAGATTCTGATCTTGCATGCCGCTCCTATCCTACGATAAGGGGAGGGCAATGCAGACCATTTCCCTCCCAGAAAGGCAGTATACCAAAAGCCGCGTCCCCTCGCAAAATGCACGGATGCTCCAGGCTACCGCCGGGATTATCGGCGCGACCATTCACCGCGAACGCTCCGAACAGGCGCTGCGCACAAGTGAACAGCGCTTCCGCGATGTGATGGACGCCGCCGGGGAGTATATCTGGGAGATAGATACGAATGGCCGCTACACCTTCGTCTCCCGGCGCATTGCCGATGTGCCGGGTTATTCCCCCGCTGAGGTGGTTGGACATACGCCCTTTGAGTTTATGCCCCCGGACGATGCGCAGCACCTTGCCGCATGGTTCGCTGATCGTGCCACCCATCCCGAACCATTCCGCGACCTGGTTCACCGGAGCATCCACCGGGATGGTCGCATTATAACCCAGCGGGGCAGCGGCGTGCCGGTCTTCGCCGAGGGCACCCTGGTCGGTTATCGTGGAGCCGGACTGGATGTGACCGAACAGACGGCAATGCAGGCCGAACGTGAGCAGATGCAGGCCCAACTGATCCAGGCCCAGCAGGACACGCTGCGTGAACTGAGCACCCCCCTGATCCCGATTGCGGACCATGGGGTCATTATGCCGTTGATCGGGGCAATTGATACGATCCGAGCCCAGCAGATCCTGGAAAGTTTGCTAGAGGGGGTTGCGGCGCACCAGGCTGAGGTAGCTATTCTGGATATCACCGGCGTGCAGGTGGTCGATACGCAGGTCGCCCAGGCGCTTATCCGCGCAGCACAGGCCGTGAAGTTGCTCGGCGCGCGGATCATGCTCACCGGCATCCAGCCGCAGATCGCGCAGACGCTGGTCCACCTGGGGATCGATTTGCAGGGGATCACCACCCACAGTACCCTGCAGAGCGGGATCACGGCAGCACTGCACGCCCAACGCAACTCACGATCAGCGCAAAAATCAGGTCCGCCGAAACATTGACTCGCCGGAGTCCCGGCTGATGAACAAGGAACGCGAAGGAACACGAACGGCTGCATCGTGGGTACGATCGGGTTATGCATCAGGTGTACTGTTTCACGCTCTTTGTGACCTTCGTGGGTTTTTTGCACGTTTGACGGCAAATTGGTATAAGCCGGTTGCACGATCAGACGGATAGTGTCGGATACCTGCAGATCCGCTGATGTATGCCGGCCCGCGCCATGCACGTGCATCACGACGAAGGAGTCGGCAACGTCGGCGGCCACCTGTGCCAGAAACAGGTTCATCATCGCGGTATTCGTGCGCGGTAGCACCAGCGTGGTTATGTTCCCCAGGGCGGGCGCAACCGCCGCATACGCATACAGCGATTCCCGCACGATCTGGTGCGGCACGGTCGGGCGAATACCGGCGGGTGCCCAGGCCCGCTGCACGGTACTGATGCGCCCAAAGCGGGCCTCATCTTCGACCATCAGGACCACCGGACGGGTGTCATCGGGGGCCCGATCCGCCAGCACCGCGTCCACTTGGGCCGCAAACGTCTCCCTTCATCGCGCCTGGGTCTCTGGATCCGTCTGGGGATGCTGCGGCCGGGGCGTGATGTTGCGCCAGTCATTCCGGTGCAGCAGATCAGAGATGGTACTGGAATGGACGGACTGGCCGACCCGGTCCTCGAAGGCCTGCTGGATCATGTGGGTCGTGACCAGGTGGCCGGCCTCTGCCTGCGTAATGAACGGTTCGAGGAACGCCTGTTCTTCGTCCTGCGTGAGATAGGCGTGATGCCGTCCGCCGCGCCGATCCTCCTCGATACTGGCGGAACCCAGCCGGTTATCATCCGACACGGTATGATAGACAAACCAGCGTGACGTGGCCGTATGCAGGGCGATCGTGTCGGCTGGCCGGGCATCGACCAGCACATTGGAGATGACCAGCCATTGCTCGCGCTGGCGATCATTGGTCGTGGTCTTGAGCTTCTCCGTCACCTCCTCCACGGACAAATGCGGCGCAATCTGCATCCGGCGGCCCATTGGTTCCTCCTGTGTACTCGTCTTGCCCTACAGGGTGTCATGCTATGTTTTGCAAGACTGATGCCAGATTGGTATTACACGCGGGATTGGCATAAATGATGGTACTATCGAGCGATGCCACACCGATACCAATTGGAGCGAGTTCCACCAGCGCCTTAAACAGTCGTGTCTCTGCATCCTGGCTTGCCACCTGCTGCTCCAACTCGGCAACGCGCCGGCGCAGCAGGGTACATTCCTCCTGCAGTGTTTCATACGTTTGACTATATTATGGTCATTGGTAGCTCCTCTTTCAATATATCAGGTTCTGATGATTTTTCTGGTGACAGAAGCTGATGCTGGTAGTCCGATAGATAGCCCGGAAAAGCGGATATGTGCTGTACGGAACAACAGCTATAGAGACATCATCGGGAGTGTTCAAGCAATATGTCGTTACAAAAATAGTGTTACCCTGACAAGTCTTACCCGAACCGACATGCCGGGCAGTGTGGATCTCTACCGACTGCCAGTATAGCAAACGGCTTTAACCGCCGTATAACCGGATGATGATGAAACGATGACAGCCGCCAGTACACCTTGCGCGACTATTTTGCAGCGGGCTGTATGCTGCGCTATACTTGAGTCATAGGCAGGACGTACGCGGTGGCTGTTCCAATCGGACAGTTGATTAGCCGAAACGTGGGACCGCGTAACTCCTGCTGTAGGAATAGAGCTATATGATGAAGGGGCAAGCATGAATCGAACACGCGCACATGTGTTTATCGCGGGACGCGTCCAGGGGGTTAACTTTCGGGCTTCCACCCAGAATGAAGCCCGGCAGGCCGGGGTTGCGGGATGGGTGCGCAACCTGAGCGATGGCCGGGTCGAGGCCGTCTTTGAGGGACCGGAGTCGGCGGTACAACAACTGATAAGCTGGTGTCACCGTGGGCCTTCGCCGGCCCATGTGGAAAATGTTGAGGTTAACTGGGAAGAGCCGGAAGGCCTGGCGAGCGGTTTTGGTGTCCGCTGAGGGCAATCTACAGAAGCAGAGCGCCGCGTATGTCCCGCTACAGAGCCGCCAAAACACGCCCGTCGGGAAAATGACAGTACCGCCATCATCCTGAGAAAGGCTCAACGATGCAACAACGACGCCGGCAACTGCTCACCAGCGTGATCCTCAGTCTGATTATTCTAGTGCTGGCGTTTATCAACCGCCAACAACTGATTGAGGCTCTGCGCCTGGCGCAGACGGCTAACTGGCCCTGGCTGGCTCTTGCATTTGGGATTATTCTGACCAGCTACCTGATCAGTTCGCAGGTCTTCCGGGTGGTCTTAGGGTCACTGGGCTACCGGTTAAGTATCATCCGCCTCTGGATTACGGCGCTGGTTGCCATTGTGATCAGCCAGTCGATTCCGGCCGGGGGCGTTGGTAGTTATGCCTTTCTGGTGCGCCTGTTTAAGCGGCAGAATATCCCGGACGGTCAGTCAACGCTGCTTGCCTCACTGGAGATGCTGAGTTATGCCATAGCCATGCTGCTCCTCCTGATCTTCAGCCTGTTCTATCTGGCGAGCCGGCATCTGATTGGCACGTTTGGCTGGGCGCGGCTGGCCGAACTGCTGCTGGCGGCACTGGTAGCGCTCCTGGTGATCGGGGGCGCGATTTTTGTGTTAACCCGACGGCGCGCTGTGCTTGCGCGCTGGCTGCTGGCAATGCAGAATGTTGTCAGTAAGATTTTTCGCCGCACCTGGGATAAAACCTGGATACGGCGCGTGGTGAATGACCTGAGTGAGGGGCGCGCGCTGGTTGTCAGTCGGCGGGGCGATATGGTACTGCTGGTGCTGATTCAGCTTACGGCGCTGGCCGGTCACAGCCTGGCAATGCTGGTGATCCTGCTGAGTTTTGGCACAGCGGTAAACTTTGCCGTGGTGCTGACCGCCTTCGGGGTGGCGCTTATTACCAGTACATTTAATGTACTCCCCGGCGGCGGTGGGACTGTCGAGTTTGTTCTGATCGCGGTGTTAACGCTCCTGGGAGTAGGACCGGCGGCAGTTCCGGCAGCGATTATTTTTCGTCTGATGAATTTCTGGCTGCTAACTCCGATTGCAGCGGGTGGTTATTCCTGGCTGATGCATTCCCAACCTACGCAGAAACCCGGCAAACCGTCTACGCAGGCAGGCAGTTAGACCAGGGAGCAGGATTGGCGGATCAATTGACGCGCCGGACGCGCACAGCATCACCAGCAACGATCCCCAGTGACTGGCCGGCATGCCCATTGCGCAGCGCCAGTTCAAGCCGTCCGCTGCTGCCAACCAGCGCCAGCGGCGTACCGGGCGCAACATCGGCATAGGTACGCTGGATGGTCCCAACGGAATGGTCGCCCACGGTCACATCAAGTTCCGGGTGCGCGCCCAGCCAGTCCAGATGAGCCACGGCAATATTGCTGATACAATTGCCAAAATGATCCACATAGATAATACTTCCGCGCAAACTACCATCAGGTTCGCGCACCGGCTCCGGAATCGCAGCCACCTCGAGGCTATCCAGCGCGGGGCCAAACTCCCGTAGCGCAATGCCGGCCGCCAGATGCGCCGCAACCGGCGCAAAGATATCGCGTCCATGAAATGTCGTACTGATTTGCGGCCGCCAGAAGCGCGGCACATTTAACTCAACTGCCCGTACCTCTGCCGGAGCCCAGCGGCTGCGTGCATCCTGCCAGACCGGGCCGAACACCCCATTATCCGGACCAACGTAGCGCGCGCGCGGCGTCGTCAGCGCTACCGCCCGCCGCTGACTGCCCACACCCGGATCAACCACAACCAGATGCACCGTGCCAACCGGAAAATAGGGAACAAACGACTGTACAACAAACGCCGCTTCGACAACATTTTGTGGCGTGATCGCATGCGTAATATCGACCAGGTGCGCGGTGGGGCAGATGCCCAGGATAACCCCTTTCATCACGCCCACATAGCTATCACGAACACCAAAATCAGTTGTCAGGGTAATAATTGGACGCATTAAACCAGCATTTCGCTTCAAAACAGAGATATCAGCGCACCGATATCATGGCTTGAACCTGACACCTGCGGGCTGATATCTGAACGACACCACACTTACTGACACGACGTACGCCGTGTGGACTGTTCCGTCCGCGTACCAGACCCAGAAGCCGGTCTCACCGGCGACGGCATGGTACATGCTGTATCTTTGTGACAGGAGTTACGCGATGCGTGTTCAAACCGGGCGGTTGCCCCGATGAACGACAGCTTCGCCTGCGGCAGCATGGTACGTTTCTTATCTTTTTCAGGAACATTTGGCTCGGAGAGCCAAATGTTCCTGAAAAAGAAACGATATCTTCCGCCCTGCCGGAGGCGCTATCCATTTCCAGGAAAGTGACCGCGTACGTCCTGTTACTGACTACCCGCCACAGCCTCTGTCGGACGGCGGAACCAGGTTTCCCACTCCCGATGCTCCCAGACGACGAGGAGTTGGGCAGCATTGAAGATCGAAGAGTAGGTACCACTTATCAGACCAAACAACAGAATCGCAACAAAATTGCTGATGGTCGCCCCACCGAACAGCAGCAGCGCGGTTAACACAAACATCGTGGTCAACTGCGTATTAATCGAGCGCGGCAATGTCTGGACAATGCTATGGTTGACGATATCGTCAAAGGTTTCGCCCGACCGCCGGTGCATCAGATTCTCGCGGATGCGGTCGAACACGACAATCGTATCATGCACCGAGAAGCTGATGATGGTCAAGAGCGCGGTTAGGAAGAGCGCATCAACCTCTATCCCGAAGAAAATCCCCAGAAAAGCGGCAATGCCCAGGATCAACATCACATCATGCAGCATTGCCAGGATCGCGCAGATACCATAGCGCACCGGGTGAGGGGCCCGGCGAAACGCCAGCGTCAGGTAGACCAGAATTGCCAGGCAGGCCCCAAACACCGCAATAATCGCGCTCCGGGTCGACTCCTGGCTGACCGTCGGGCCAACGCTGTCGAGCCGTTGCAGCGTAGCCTGACCAAACTCCGCTTCAAGTGCCGCTAAAACGCGCTGCTGTTCCGCCTGCGGATCTTGCGGATCAAGCGCATCGGTACGGACAACTGCAGCCGCAATCGTCTCGTCCTCAATCTCGACTTCGCTCAACTGCACCAGCGGGTTTTCAAACCCACTCGCAACAAAAACATCCGCAACCGCGGCGGTACTGAGGTCAGCAAGATCCTGCTCCGGAAAATGGATCTCCCAGAGCGCCCCGCCGCTAAAGTCGATACCGGGACGTAATCCCAGCCGAAACTGCCCGGTGGTAATCAAAGGATGCAGCAGCAAGAAGTAGAGACCGGGCACAATAACTACTAACGATAACGCAAACCACCAGTAACGGCGGCGAACAAGACTATCCATAATGGCAAGTGCTCCTGGTGTAGATTATCAGCGATCAGGTATTACGTCAACTCGTGGGTCTCGGTGCCGCTGGTCGCAGCCTGCGGCTGATACTCCCTGGTTTTGGACGGCGGGCGCATGTCGGGATCAAGCCCCAGGAGCCAGGGATTGCGCGCAAAGGGCAGCGGCAGCACCAGATGCATCAAGGTGCGGGTGACAACCACCGCAGTAAAGAGGCTCAACGTAATACCCAGACCCAGCGTAAACGCAAACCCCTTGATAATGCTAACGCCAAAGCTATTCCCGAAAATGTAGAGAATCACACTGGTAATCAGGGTTGAAACACCAGAGTCCCGGATGGCGGGCCAGGCTTCGGTAAAGCTCTCGTCCACTGCATTACGCAGATCGCGCCTCCGCCGGAGTTCCTCCTTGAGGCGTGCAAAGATCAGCACATTCGCATCGACCGCCAGACCTATCGAGAGGATAAAGCCGGCGATACCCGCAAGCGTCAGTGTAACCGGAATAAGCCGGTAGAGCGCAAAGCTCAACGCGATATAGATCATCAGCGCAACAATCGCCAGCAGGCCGGGCAAGCGGTAGAAGAAGAGCATAAACAGCGCGACAACCGTCAACCCGACCGCTCCGGCCAGAACACTGGCCTCCACCGAGTCCTGCCCCAGCGTGGCCGAGATCCGGCGGCTGGTTTCAACCTGGAGGGCCACAGGCAGCGCACCAAACTTCAACTGGTTGAAGATGCGGTCACGATCCGCCGCGCTGTTGGTCGTAATCACACCGCTGCCGTCCGACAACGCATCATCGATCACCGGGCAACTGACGACAACATTATCCAGCACGATGCACATCGGCTGCCCGACATTCTGCGCCGTAAACTGGGCCAGGCTGCGGCCCGACTCGCCGGTGAAGGAAAATGCAACCGCCGGCTCGCTCATGGCTCCCGTCTGACCCTGCGAGAACACCGGCTGTACGGCACTGGTGTCCAGGTCTTTGCCCTCGGTAATACTCTGGTAGATCGGCCCGGTCGCTACGGTTTCGGGTGCCGCCGTATCGGTCAACGGCTCGGTAAACTCCTCTTCCTCAGCCGCCGGCAGTTCCTCGGCCGCCGGGTCCGTCACATCTGCTTCATCCGGAGCCGTATCGGTCCCCAATGCAGGCGCTTCCGGTACAACCGGGTTCGGGTTGCCGCTGGTCCGCACCGTCTGACCGGAGGGCAAAAACTGGCCCTGCGGGTCGATAAACTCCAACCGGCCGGTACCACGCAATGTTTCGACGGCCTGGTCAGGATTATCGACACCGGGCAACTCCACAATCACCCGATCATTGCCGGAGAGCTGGACAACCGTTTCGCCCACACCCAGCGCATTCACGCGGCGCTCAATCACACCTGCGGCGGTGCGCATTTCTTCGGTTGAAATATCCTCTTCGGCGGCGCGCAAGAGCACCTGGATGCCCCCCTGGAGATCCAATCCCCGGCGGATGCTGACATCACGACCCAGAAAATTGTTATTGGGCACAAGGTTAACCCAGAGCGCCAGACCAGTCAGAATAAAGATCAAAAATAGTGAATAAATATCTCGACTTCGCACAGTTGCGCCTCATTTCTTTCCCTACCCAGCCCCCCCATCAACACACTTTCTGCTGAGTTACGGGTCTATATCATCCGGAAAAGTACCCCCGATGCCGGCATGCAGCCACCGGGGGAATAGTACGAACATGCAGCATTAGCGCGCACGCGGGGCAACGCCCGCGCCCGCCAGGCGGCCATGGCCGGTCAGCCCACCACGCCATAACCGCCAGTCGATAAACGCGGCAATCCAGATGCCGACCATCAGCAGCGCTGAGATAACACACCAGAAACAGACCGCCGTGATAACAAAGAGCTGAATACTCACCAGGTAAATTGCCGTCGCAATCCCACCGGAGGCCACCACCAGCAGCGCCACCGGCAGCGCCACCCGGCCCAGCCGCTCCGTCTGGAGAGCAGCGAGGCCCAGCCCAAACAAAACCAGATAGCCAATGATACCCAGAACCGCAATCGGCGCACCACCACCGGGGGGGAAGGTGCTCCAGGGACTCATCTGCACCGTTTCACACCCGCTACCCGCCAGCGGGCAGGTCAGTCCAACACTGGGAAAGAAGCGGGTCAACGTCAGATAAACGGCATCGAGCATGCCGAGCAGCGCAAACAGCGTAACTGCCATACGTGGATAGAGTGAACGTTCCATACCTTCCTGCCTGTTGATTACACGAGTTACGCGGTCACTGACCCGAAAGCGTATTTCGCCTCCGGCAGGGCGGAAGATTTCATTCTTTTCCACAAAAATTTCTGCACGTTGTGCAAAAATTTTTGTGGAAAAGACAAAAAAGTACCATGCTGCCGCAGGCGAAGCCGGCTTCCACCCGGTCAAATGTCCAGTTTGCGTACCCACCGCGTAAGCCCTGTTGATTATCCGTGACTTCTTTATTGTTCCAAAGCATTCAATTCGGACTCGATGGTCAGGATCAGATCATTGGCTCTGACCTGGCGACCATTGACCACAAACGATGGCGTTGCCTGAATGCCCGCCTGCATTGCCGACTGCTCCGCTACCTGCACCTGTTCCCGATACTTATTACTCTGCAGTGCTTCGGCGAACTGGTCACGATCCAGTCCCAGTTGCTCTGCATAGTTGATAAAGACCGTTTCGGGATTCATACTACCGCGCCACTCTTGCTGATTCTCGAAGAGCAGATCGTGCATCGGCCAGAACTGCCCCTGCTCTCCGGCGGCGCGGACGGCTTCCGCGGCAACGTAGGCATAGCCGTCCGTCACCGGGAATTCGTGGAAGATGAACTGAACCTGGCCCGTCTCGACATACTGACTATCAACATCGCCCCCCAGCACCGTATGATACTGGGCACAGGCCGGGCACTGAAAATCGGAATACTCGATAACGGTCACGGGTGCTTCGGGGTCGCCTTTGTAGTAGAATCCTTCGGGCGTGATGCCGGTGGGGGCATTGATCTGCGAGACCTGGTCAGTACTGGTCGTAGCCGTACCTGACCCGGCATTACCGGCGAGGTAGAACGCCAGGAGACCGATACCTACAACACCAACGACGGCCAGCACAATATAGAAATTGCGCAAGGTTTTTTGTGTATTCTTTGCCTGAACTTTACGACCACGCTGACTCTGTGTACTCATGTTTCTTCCTCCGGCCAGGTAATTCCCCCGCAGTCCGCGGCTCATGGCGCGGCGCAGTAGTCTATCTGGATTATCCTAGTATGTGCCATACCAAATCATGCGCCAATCGTGGCGCAACGCGTTCATTATAGTGTTGCGCCAGACGTGCGTCAAACCAGGAGCATGCCTGCATCCTGAAGCGCACCTGAGTGCCGGCTGAACCAGGCAGTCACGTTGACATGGGCGGTAAATCTTCTATAATTGGACACGCGTTACGCAGTGAGCGTTCAAACCAGACGTTTGATCACCCGAACGCCGCCTTTTGCCGACGGCAGCATGGAACATTTGTATCTTTGTCACAAAAATTGCTGGAAAGCAACATTTTTGTGACAAAGATGTGGTTGCTTCCTTCCCGGTTGAGCCCGGCTCAGGCACGCGCGGCGGATTGCGTAACCCGCACAAAGGCGATAGCCAGAGATCGTAATCGCATAAACCATTTGAAAGATTCAGAGTTATGTCAACACGTCCAAAGTCTGCTTTTAATAAAGAGTGGGTGCTGCGTGAGGCGGCCCCGCCTGAAATAGCCGCGCACCTGGGCGGCAGCCATATTATGGCAACCCTTCTCCACCAGCGGGGCTTCGCCGATCCCCAAACTGTGACCGACTTTCTGGCGGCCGACTATCGTAGCGGCCTGCATGATCCCTTCAGTATGCGCGGGATGACCGAGGCGAGTAATCGTATTGCCCGCGCCATTGCCGAGGGCGAGCCGATGGCGGTGTACGGCGATTTTGATACCGACGGTGTCACCGCCGTTACGCTGCTGATGCAGGCGATTACCGCGATGGGCGGCACGATCCGGCCCTACATTCCTCACCGCATCCGCGAGGGCTACGGCCTGAACGACGAGGCGATTGAACAACTGGCGGCCGAGGGTGTCCGCCTGCTGATCACAGTGGACTGTGGGATCAGCAATGTCACCGAGGTTGCACGGGCCCGCGCACTGGGGCTGGATGTTATCGTCACCGATCATCACCATCCCCCGGCGACGTTGCCGCAGGCGCTGGCCGTGGTCAACCCCAAACAACCCGGCTGCCCCTACCCCTACAAACAACTGGTCGGCGTCGGCATTGCCTACAAACTGGTACAGGCGCTGGTGCGGCAGGGCCTGCGCCTGAACGGACTGCGCGGGCGCGATCTGCTGGATGTGGTCGCTCTGGGTACGGTTACGGATATGGGGCCGCTGGACGGCGAGAACCGGGTGCTGGTCAAGCAGGGGCTGGAAGCGATCCACACGACGGAGCGCCCCGGCCTCAGAGCGCTGATAGATGCCGCCGGTCTGCATCGCGAGAAGGTCGACTCGATGGCGATTGGCTTTATGCTGGGTCCACGCATCAACGCGGCGGGACGGCTTGACGATGCCGTGCGGGCCTACCATCTGTTGCTGGCCGAGGATTTTGCCACCGCGCAACGTCTGGCGCAGGAACTCAACCAGGCCAACCGCCGGCGCCAGGAGCTGACGAAGCAGGTACAGGCCGCCGCGCAGTCCTACGCCGAGTCCACCGGGATTCATCAGCAGCGGATTGTGGTCATCGACGGGGAGGACTACCCGTCCGGCGTGGTTGGACTGGTGGCGGGGAAGCTGGTTGAGCAGTGGGCCCGGCCCGTGCTGCTGATTGAGCGCGGCGAAGCGGTTTCACGCGGTTCGGCCCGCTCGGTGCGTGGTTTTAACATTATTGATGCGCTGACAACCTGCAAGGATCTGTTTGTGCGCTTCGGGGGCCACTCGATGGCGGCGGGCTTTACGATTGCCAACGAACTGCTCCCGGAACTCAATACCCGCCTGCAGATGCTGGCCGCCGAGCAACTGCACGACGAACTATTAACTCCCCGGTTGGAGATTGACACCGAGATCGAACTGCGCGAGGTAACCTGGGATCTCTACCACGAACTCGAACAACTGGAGCCGTTTGGTCAGGGCAACCCGCAGCCGGTGTTGATGTGTCGCGGGGTGCAGGTTGCGGGAGCCTGGGCACGCGGCAACGAGGGACAGCATCTCAAGCTGCGGCTGGCGCAGAATGGCGGGCGGGCAATTGATGCCTTTGCCTTCAAGCTGGGACATCTAGCCGACGCGCTGAACAAATATCCCGATATTGATGTGGCCTTCACCCTGGAGCGCAACGAGTGGAACAACCAGATTTCGCTGCGGCTGCTGGTCAAGGATTTCCGCAGCGCACGCCGTGAATCATAAGACGGCGCGCGAAAGGAGTAACAATTCGTGGCCGCTGTGCTGTATATTCTCTCGATCATTGCCGCCAACCTTACCGTCGATCAGTTTATTGAATTTCCATTTGGTGTTCTCGTATCGGTCGGGACGCTGTTCTTCGGTGCAACCTTCACACTGCGCGACTACATGCACCAGCACCATGGCCGGCAGTATGTCTACCTGGTCATCGGGCTGGCGTTAGTCTGCAATCTCCTGGTCGCGGCCTGGACCGGCACGCCCATGCGGTTCATCGTTGCCGGCTTTCTAGCGATTGCCGTCTCGGAATTTGCCGACACGGAAGTCTACCAGCGGCTGCGCCGGCGCAACTGGTATGTGCGGGTGCTTGCCAGCAACAGCGTCTCCATTCCGCTCGACAGTACGATCTTTACGGTGCTGGCCTTCGCCGGCATTATGACCGTGGTGCAGATGGTGGGGATCATCGTGGGCGATATCATCATCAAGGGGATTATCGGCCTGCTGCTGGCATTTGTGCGCGATACACCGATCTACCAGCGGCTGGTGCTGACCAGTCCGGCGAAGTGACACGACTTACACGGTGCGCTTTCAAACCAGACGTTTGCCCCAATGGATACGTGCCGCTACCCCCTTCGGCACAGTGACGAATCAGGCCCGGGCCGGCGCAGGCGACCGCTCGACGGCATCAAAGGTTATTTCGGTGCAGATGAATAGGAGCAAGCCGATACCAACCGGCACACTGCTGTCGGTGACGGAAACGGCGACAACGGTGGTACCAACTACTACACCGCCAGCTCCATAGCCGCATACCCTGCCGCTCATGCTGCAACCTGCCGTTTACCAGCCCAATGCCGGTGAACGGCAGATTGTTTATTGCCGTCATACTGCTCCTGTCTACTCATTTCAATTCCTGGTGATTATGAACCCGGTAGTATTCACGGGTGCAATATGCACCCGTGTAGTTGTGCTAGATGAAAATTTTGCCATCTGCGTAGCGAAGTTGCACAAGATGGACAGTTTATCATTGCGCATGCACTGTTTTCTGTGTATAATCTTACATGCATCAATTATTTAGCTCATTCACTCATTTATTCAAAAGTTTTTGCAAGTAATATGTCCTCCTGGTATAGTATTCACTTGCGTAACAAACTATATTTCAGGAAATTTATCGTATTCGGTACCTGTTACACTTTGTAGTGGTACATGAATTGCAATACCTTCTGATCGTTAGCCTGATATGAGCGTTAGCCGGAGCGTGGCAAGATGCGAAAGGAGGTTTCAATAGCGTAAAACCGGCTCTTTACTTTGTTCTGGCTGTTTGCTTATCAGAATTGTACGACTACTACATACCAGTATAACGAGAGGAGTTTTCTGATGAAGTTATCCGGTCGCTACCACCAGTCCATGCTTACTGCCGTCGCGCTACTCCTTTGTGCGCTGATCATCAGTAGTGTGGCTGTATTGCCCGCCCGTTGGAATGCACCGTCCGGTGCGGCTGAGACCACGTATATTGTCCAGGCCCCCGATGCCGCGGCTGCGGCCGCAGCGGTTGAGCAGGCGGGTGGGGAGGTTACGCGACATCTGGCGATCATTAACGGTGTTTCGGCTACGCTGAATGCCACTGCCCTGGCGCAGCTTCAGTCCAACCCGAATGTTGTCCTGAATGTTGATGCAGAGGTGCAGGTTGCCAAAAAGGGCAAGAAGGACAAGGACAAGGACGAGGACGATGCGCAGGATCAGGCCGAGACCGATACCGCAGGCAACTATCTCTACCCGTCCGCGGCAACCGGGGTGGATCAACTCCACCAGACCGAAGTTACGACCCGCCAGACCGCCTGTGTTGATGGGAGTGTGACGGTCACGGATGCGACCGAGAGCCACCCGTTGCGGGGGCGCGGTGTCACCGTCGCGGTGATCGACTCGGGCTTTATGAAGTTCCAGCGTGCCGGCGCCTGGAAAGATGGCGACAAGGATACGCTCTTTGCCGAGAACGATGGACGCTGCTTTATCTACCGCGATTTTACGCCGCGTACCAAGGCGAATGGCAACAATAATAAGAATAACAGTGCCGACACCAATGGTCACGGTACGCATGTCCTCTCGACGATTGCCGACAACCGCGAGGCAACGCTGGTAACGGGCGCAACCGATGTCGCGCCTATCGGGGTGGCCCCGGAAGTTAACCTGATGATTGCCCGCGCCCTCGATCATGAGGGGGCCGGTACCTATGGCGACGTGATCGAGGCGATTGAGTGGATCGTCGAGAATAAGGATCGCTACAACGTGCGGGTGCTCAACCTGTCGCTGTATGCGCCGGTGACGGGGCCCTACTGGGCCGACCCGCTGAACCAGGCGGTGATGCAGGCATGGCAGGCCGGGATTGTGGTGGTGGCGGCGGCGGGCAACCAGGGGCCGGAAGCGGCGACGATTACCGTGCCGGGCAATGTGCCCTATGTGATCACGGTGGGCGCAATCCGCAGCGGACGCTACACCGAGAGCGGCGAAGATGAGCTGGCGAACTACTCCAGCCGTGGCCCGACCGAGTCGGCCTTTATCAAGCCGGATGTGCTGGTCCCGGCGACCCGTACCATCGCGCCGATCCCGGACGGCTCAACCCTGGCGGATCTGATTGACACCTGGATCGACAATGGCGATGCCCCCGCCGAGGCACGCTACGAAGAGGCCGATGTTGACTATGGGATTGACCGGCCCGACAAAAAACACACTTACTACCAGCTTAGCGGCACCTCAATGGCCGCCGCCGAGGTCAGCGGGATTGTGGCGCTGATGCTCCAGGCCAACCCCGACCTGACCAACGATGAGGTGAAGTACCAGTTGATGGCAACCGCGCGCCCCGCCATCGACCCGGCGACCGGCGACCCGGCCTACAGCCCCTGGGAGCAGGGCGCGGGCCTGGTTGATGCCGATGCGGCCGTGTTTAGTGCCGAGACCGGCGCGGCCAAT
>DAOTUI010000259.1:0-13934 GCA_034437035.1 Chloroflexaceae bacterium | reverse complement strand
AGTGCCAAAACATCGTTGGGACCACATGAAGTATGCTGCACCAGAATGCGATCGCGTCGTCCAGGACAGGAATACATGAAGCTGATGAACCCTTCAGACCCTTTGATAGTGACCCCCTTTGAGGGGATGCGCCTCCGGCAGGGTGGAAGAGTCTATTCTTTTTCACGAAACTTTGGCTCTGTGAGCCAAAGTTTCGTGAAAAAGATAAAAAAAGTACCATGCTGCCGCAGGCGAATCTGTCGTTCATCGGAGTAACTGTCCGGTTTGAAGGCGCACCGCGTAAGTCCTGTCACATAGTACTACACATCAGACAACACCACACTACCGTTGAACCAGGGGTAAAAACACACGCATCTCCTGCTGCTCAAATGCCCCGATATCGCATGCTGCACCATAAGGCCGTAGTTCGCTCCGCTGATCAACGTCAATCGGGCTGTTGTCCAGGGCAACACACATCGCCGCCGGCACAGCACCAATGGCAGGACTGGCTGCGAGCAGAGCGTGCGTCCGCGTCGGGCCACCGTTACCGGCAAGCTCGCTCAGCAATGCGTTGAGCGGTGCGGCGCTCGTGCCGATCTGGTCGTTGTTGACGCCATCCGCCAGATTGGGACAGCCATCCCCGATGCCGATCAGGTTGTAGCCTTCCGAGGTAATGGTAGCGACCACATCCTCGCAATCGGGATGGAAGTTTGCCCCATTGTCCGCAATAATGCTCCCCCGAAACACGGCGCTGTTCACCAGGCTATCTATCCGCACCCCACCGGCAGCCCCATCTTCAACCGTATTATTTGTCACCGTGCTGAACAGCAGCGTTAGAGACGAAGTTCCGACGGAGTAGATGCCGCCACCAATAGTGCGCGCCTTGTTGCCACTCACTGTCGAGTTGCGCAATGCTACGGTGCCGAGGTTGAAAATACCGCCGCCATCGGCGGCATTACCCGTTTCGCTGGTACGATTGCTGTCAATCACCGTACTGTCAATACTCACGATCCCACCGGCTGCATTGTAGAGGCCACCGCCATCGTTATTCTCGCCGCCCGCCTGGTTGCCGGTCAGGGTGGTGGTGCGGAGATTCAGGATACCGGCATTCCAGATGCCGCCGCCGTCATTCCCATTATCCATACCGGCACCCGTCCGGTTACCGCTAATCGTACTATCCTCGATGGTCAATACTGTAACCGCGCCCGCAACCACAATCGCGCCGCCGAAGCTGTCGGCACCGCTGCCGGTCCCATTGTTGCGCACAGTGACGCCGCTCAGGATCATCTCGCCTGCGCTGGTGACAATGCCACCACCACCGCTGTCATCACCCGTGCCGGTCTGGTTCTCGGCCACTTCGCCGCCGGTCATCGTAAAGCTACCAAAGTCGGCAATTCCACCGCCCCTGCTGGAAACGCCGTCGCCCGTGATATTCCGGCTAATCGCTCCGCCGGTCATCTCCAGGACGCCATTGCCACCATTGAGAATACCTCCACCCTGGTTGAACTGCGCGGTGCCGGTCTGATTCAGAATGACATTCGTGTTGTTCAGGCGCATTTCAGCATCATTCCAGATACCACCACCGCCGGAACTCATACCAGTGCCGGTCACGTTATCGCGCACAGTCACATTGGTTAGCTCCAGGGTACCTGCGATATTGGCAATCCCCGCGCCGTCGGCATTCTCGCCGGCACCGGTAACATTCTCGGCCACTTCGCCACCGGTCATCTGGAGCGTGCCCCGGTTTACGATACCGCCACCCCGGCTCTGGTTGCCGTCACCCGTGCGATTACCCACGATATTCGTCTCTGATATGGTAAGTTCGCCGCCGGTGTTGTTATAGATGCCGCCGCCGCCTGCCGCTGCCGCGTTCGCAAAGCCGGCGACATTAGCCTGAATAATACTGCTGTTGATCGTCATTTTACCAGTAGATTCGTTGTACACGCCACCACCATCATCCATGGCCTGGTTCGTCGCATCAGCCGTGCCAATCTGGGAGTTGGTTTCAATCGTGGCAGTGCCGGCATTCCAGATAGCGCCACCCTGCTCCGCCCGACCACCCCCAATCGTGGTACCGCGCACAGTCAGGGTGCCGTTCTCCACATTATATATTGCACCACCATTGCCCTGGAGTGCCGTGTTTAGCGGTAACAAGAGTCCGCCAATCTGACTATTTTCGACTATGAGCGTACCATTGGAACCGTTATAGATTCCACCACCATGACCATCCGCAGTAGTATTCCCAAAAACCCGCGATCCGTCGGTCAGCATCATTGTCCCATTCGCAAGAAAGATCCCAGCACCGTTGCCGTCCAGAGTAATCGCATTATTATTCACATCACTATTTACCAGGTTCACGGTTCCACTTGCGATCATCGCAATACCCCCGCCATTGCCAAAGGCAGCCGTGGTCTCATTACCCGTAACCTGGCTGTTGATCAACCGCAGTGAGGCCAACCCACCCTCAATCCGCAGTCCACCACCGGAGCTACTGGACGAACCACCAGTGATAATGATATTGTTGAACTCGGCATTCACGCCCTGGATCAGGTGAACTACCCGGTCACCACCAGGAATACCGCCGGCGTCAATGATTGCCGGGGCCCCATTCGGATCAGCCGTGGTGATGATCAAATCCAGATCGGCGCTGTTATCGCGGATGTCCAGGTCGCCCGCCTGAGCATCATTTTCAATACCCCCAATGCTCAGGAGATAGGTCATGCCGTTTTGCAATACAATCGTATCGGTTTCGGTAGCGCTACCCTGGGGACATTCTCCAATCAGCCCGAGGCCCCCGGCATCGTTGGCTTCGAGAATGGCCTCACGGAGCGAGCAGGCCGTACCATCATTGACAACCAGATCCGCCGTCGTCGTGACCGGAAAGGTCGTTCCGGCGGCATCAACTATCGGCAGTTGGTGGAGGGTGAATAACAGCAGCATCAGGAACAGCGCCAATGCCGGCCCTACCTGGATGCCCCGCTGATAGAACTGGGTGTGCCCGTTGATGCGTGCCGGTGTCATGTTCGACATGTTCGTGTCATCCCTTCTTCGTTTTAGTAAGCTGTCTTTCTTAACAACTACCCACTCAACGTAGCCCATAAGCATCTACCGCCACTTAACTTTGTAAAAATCCAGTAAATATTCCGGCCCACACGAGGATCTACGTTCAGACCAGAACTGCTAGATGTTATGGGGATGAAGAGATCTTTCAGGAGAACAGAAGAAGAGATCTTTCAGGAGAACGGAAGAAACCATTCTTTTGCACAAACAAGCTGCGCTTTGCGCAACTTGTTTGTGCAAAAGAATAAGTTGATATCACTCGCTCCCAGTTACGATCACACTGGTTGCGGGTACGGGAGGGAGTTCATACACTGACTGACCGGGCAGCGAATAGGGCAGCGTAGATGCGATGAGCCGGGTGGCGGTGGCGGCATCAACGGCCCCCGAAAACCACCAGCCCTGCCCATAGTCACACTTGAGCAGTTTAAGCTGGGCAACCTGTTCGGTGGTCTCGGCACCTTCGGCGATAGCGTCTATGTTCAGCGAGCGCACCAGCGCCAGGATTGCCTGGATAATCTCGACATTCTCGCCATTCTTACCGATGCGGCTGACAAAGGAGCGGTCAATCTTCAGGGTGTTGATGGGAAACCGCTGCAGGTAACTCAACGAGGAATACCCTGTACCAAAATCATCAATGGACAACTGCACCCCCAGGTCACGCAGTTTCTGGAGCCGGGTGATTGTGGCCTCGCCATGCTCCATAATCACACTCTCAGTAATTTCGACTTTGAGATAGCGCGCCTCCAGGCCCGTCTCCCAGAGTGTCTGCCGGATCTGCTCGACCAGATTCGGCTGCGCAAACTGCCGCCCGGAAATATTCACACTGATCGTCAGAGGAAGCGCGGCGGCAAACTGCAGTTGCCACGCGCGCAACTGGTAACATGCCTCGCGCAATACCCAGTACCCGATGGGAATGATCAGGCCGGTTTCCTCGGCGATCGGGATAAACTCATGCGGCGAAATAAACCCACGTTGTGGATGCTCCCAGCGCACCAGTGCTTCAAACCCGGCGATGCACCCGGTCTCCAGCGCAACGATGGGCTGATAGTAAACATGGAACTCGCGCCGGGCGATCGCGCGGCGCAGATCACCTTCCATTTGCAGCCGTTCCAGCACACGCGCCCGCATTGACATATCAAACACGGCATGGCAGGCTTTCCCCTGCGCCTTCGCCTGATACATCGCCGTATCGGCATCCCGGAGAATATCCTCAGTCTGTTCATACCCGGCACTGCCCAGAGCAATGCCAATGCTGACCGAGGTGACAACCTCCTGCCCCTGGAGCTCGAGTGGCACGCGCAACTCACTCTGGATGCGCCCGGCCACCCGTATGGCATCATCCGAGCCGGTAATCCCTTCCAGCAAGATAGTAAACTCATCGCCGCCAAGGCGGGCAACGGTATCCCGCGTTTGCAAACAGCGCTCCAGTCGCCGCGCGAATGCGACCAGCAGTTGATCGCCGGCAGTATGCCCCAGGCTGTCATTAATCAGCTTAAAGCGATCAATGTCCAGGAAGAGTACCGCAAATTGATACCCCTGCCTCTGCCGCGCCTGCGCCATCGCCCGCTCCAGGCGATCCAGGAAGAGTGCCCGGTTGGGCAGGCCCGTTAACCCATCATAGAGCGCACCGTGAAGCAACTGCGCTTCCGCCAGCTTCCGATCCGTGATATCCGTGAGGGAACCGGCCATGCGTGTCACCTGGCCCGCCGCATCCCGCACGGCCACGCCCCGGCAGAGCATCCAGCGGTACACGCCATCCCGATGTTGCATCCGATGCTCATTCTCGAAGTGGGTAATCAGTCCTTTAAAATGAGCCGCCAGGTGAACCTGCACCCGTTCCAGATCATCCCGGTGGATGCGTCCAAACCACTCATCCGGACTGCTGCCGAGGGACTGTTCACTCCAGCCCAGCATGGACTTCCAGCGCGGCGAAAAGTAGACCTGGTTGGTCCGCAGATCCCAGTCCCACAGGCCATCATTTGCGCCCTGTGCCGCCAGCGCATACCGCTCCTCACTCTCGCGTAGCGCCACGGCCGCCTGCCGGTCCGCTGTAATGTCGCGGAAGACGACCACACCGCCAATCGTGCGCCCCGATTTATTCTTGAGTGGATATGCCGTAGCACTTAACCACTTGCCCGCTTCCCAATCAATGTGTTGCACAAAGATCTCGGTGGCCGTTACAACTTCGCCACGTAACGCCCGGGCCAGCGGTAACATATCGGGCGGGTAGGGTGTTATCATATCCGTCTGGTAAAAGTGGGTTGAATCACGCCGGCACCAATTAGACAGTTCCACCGGGTCAAGTTGCAAAATCTGTTCGGCCGCCGGGTTGAGATGCAGCAGATCGGCATGTTCATCGACAACGACCACGCCATCATCCAGGCTGTTGAGAATGGAGCAGAGGATCTGCGTTTCCCGGCGTAGCGCCTCCTCGGACTGCGCCAACTCCTGCGCACGCTGCTCGGCGGCGGCACTACGCTCGGCGACCTGCTGCTCAAGGGTGGTATTCAGCCGCTTGAGCTCCGCTTCCATCCGGCGGCGCTCGGCATGGGCCACTTCCAGCGCATCCAGGATGCTTATGATTGTCGCGTGCCGGTCGGCATTCACATTCGGATCAGGCAGATGGAGCAGCGCACCGGGCCGGTCGGCACAATAAGGCTGCTGCGCATTACTGGTCAATTGTACCAGGCGCGTGAGCAGCGCGGTCTGCTCCTGTTCGCGCAGTCGCTTTTTTTCCAGGCCGGCACTGACACGCGCATTGAGCAGCACAACATTGAACGGTTTGAAGAGATAATCCTCCGCACCCAGTTCAATACAGCGGGCCACGCTCTCGACATCAAGTCGCGCGGATAGCACCACCACCGGAATATGGCGCAGAGCCGGTTCGGCATTAAAATATTCCAGAAACTGGTAGCCATCCATTTCCGGCATCATAATGTCAAGCAAAATAAGATCGACCGGCTGCGCATGCAGCAATTTCAGGGCATCTGCGCCACCGGGTACGGTAATAACCGTATGTCCCAGCCGTCGCAACCAGCGGGAGAGTAGTTCCTGATTATCCTCATTATCATCCACAACAAGCACAGTTCCCGACACATGCTGCATAGTTATACCTCCTGGAGATGTCAGGTCTTCTGATCAGGTTGGCGCAACCGCGGTACGCCGGCATCTCGCACCGCACCCGTTGACCCTGCGGCTAACTGGTGTAATGCCGGTATATCGGTCGGCGCTGATGTCGCCGGAGATGCGCTCACCTGCGCGGGCAAACGTACGGTAAAAGTTGATCCGGCTCCGCTGCTGCTGGTCACATGAATGCTCCCCCCCATTAACTGGCACAGGCGCCGGCTGAGTGCCAGCCCTAACCCGGCCCCACCATACTTGCGCGTGGTTGAGGGATCACCCTGAGTAAACACATTGAACAGCGCGTCGACCTGATCGGGCGGCATACCGATCCCCGTATCGGTGACGCGAAAGATAATCCATGCCTGTTCCGCGTCGATCTCGCGGGTAACATGCAGCGTTATGCGGCCATGCTCGGTAAACTTGGCGGCGTTACTCAGCAGATTGAGCAGGATCTGGCGCACCCGGGTACTATCCGCATGCATCGTCCCGGTCTCCGGCGCACACTGAACCATCAGAACATTCGCCTGCCGGTCAACCAGAGGTTGCACAGTCTCGACCAGCGCCGTTACCAGGTCGGTAACCAGAAATGTCTCAATTGAGATCTCCATCCGGCCGGCTTCGATCTTGGAGAGATCCAGAATATCGCTAATCAGCGCCAGCAGATGCGCCCCCGCCAGGTTGATCCGCCCCAGATCTCGGATCATTTCCGTGTAGTGTAGATCACGGGCCTCCTCCTGGAGCAGTTCGCTGTAGCCAATAATGGCGTTTAACGGCGTACGTAACTCGTGGCTCATATTGGCAAGAAAGGCGCTCTTGGCCCGGTTAGCCGCTTCGGCAGCTTCTTTGGCCTGGTTCAGTTCGGTGATATCGCGCAGCACAATCAGGCGGCCCGTCAGACGACCGGCGCGATCATGCAACGGCGAGATGCGCAGATCGAAGTTGTGCCGGCCGTCTTCCATATCCAACGACAGCAGGTCGCGCGTAGTTGTCACATCCATGTAGCGCCGGATCAGATCGGGACGGTGCGCCAGCAGGTGCGTTGCCGGTTGCCCAATAACCGTATGCGCCGGACGACCCAGGATCCGGCAGCCCGCCGGATTGACATCAACCACGCGCTGCTGGGCATCAACCACAAACACGCCGTCGCTCATGCTTTCGAGGACGGCATCACGCGCCACGGGGACAATATCCAGCAACCGGAACCGAAAAAGCCCCCATGCCAGGGCCACCCCGGAAAGCGTCAGGGCCGGCGGTGTCAGATCGATGTAGGGCAGAGGACTGAGGTCGGCGAGAGAGATGATATTGCTGATCCAGGGGGCGAGGATGCCGAACAGCAGTGTACTCACCTGACCACGATAGATCTGCGGGGAACGCAGTAGTGTCCGGATCAGCAAAATTGTACTCAGCAGTAGCAGGATATAGGCATAGAACGCATGCAGCCAGAACGCCGGGCCGTGGGTGACATTCCACAGGGTAAAGACTTCACCCGGCACCAGGTGAATGTCTGTCCAGAATAGGTGATGCAGATCATTGGTCCAGAGCAGCAGCTCTACGACCAGGGGCTCGATTGCCAGCAGCAGCACCGTACGCCGGGTCAACCAGCGCTCCCGACCGATGTACTGCATAACAAAGGCCAGCAGCGCTGCCGGAACTACCGTAATACCAATATATGTCAGTCGAGACCAGAATAGTTTGGAGGGGATATCGCTGCTGAGTAGTTCCAGCGCATCGGTCAGGGACCAGATCACGACGGCCAGCATCAGGTACACAAACGGCATAGCGCCGGGGGCAGCCCGATAGCGCCATGCAAAGATGGCGAGAATGGCCGATACGGTCGCGCCGATAATGAGAAGAACGATGTACTGCATTGTCACGTACCATGACCTGAAGCATATCAGGCAAAAAAATATTGAATAACCGGATGAACCGGGTGTTGGAAGCTGCCCCTAGACTTCCAACTCAAGCATCCGCTCCGGCAGATTCTTTGTCGCCTGGGCCACCGGGATCGTAAAACAGAATGTCGTTCCCTCACCCGGTGTGCTGGTAAACCAGATGCGTCCACCCTGCAGCTCAACCAGATGCCGGGTAATATGCAGTCCCAGGCCGGTGCCGGGAATATTGGCAATATCCTGACTGCCTCCCCGGAAGAATTTGCCAAAAATCCGGGGCTGATCCTCCAGGCTGATACCATAGCCACTATCCTGAACTGATAGGCGCACAACTTCCCGGGCGTGCAGCGTACCCGGGCGGTCAATCACATGTTCGGCGTGAATATGAATTTCACCACCATGGGGAGTATACTTATAGGCATTGCTGACCAGGTTAGAAATAACCTGCGTCAGCCGGGTGCGATCCCCCCACACCAGCGGCAGATCGGCGGCCACATCCAGCAGCAGCACCTGCTCATTCGCGGCGATCTGCGTACGGGTGGAATGGAGGGCCGCTTCGACCACCGTACTAACAGGCAGCGCCTCCGGATCCAGATTAAGATGCCCCGACTCAATCCGCGAGATATCGGCCAGATCGGAAACCAGGGTAATCATCAGATCAACATTGGTGCGAATCGCCTGCAAAAACTCCGTCTGCGTATCGGTTATTGCCCCGGCAATCCCCGTTATCAGAATATCCGTGTACCCGCGAATAGCAGTCATTGGCGTTTTGAGTTCGTGGGTAGAAAACGAAACAAACTCACTCTTGGCAATATTGGCCGCCTGTACCGCAGCATAGAGTTGCGCATTAGCAATGGCAATCGCTGCATGATCACTCAGGCGCGACAAAAATGCCATAATCGCATCGGTACACTGGCGCTCGGTGTGGCTCTCCAATACAATCAGGCCAATCACATCGTTTTCCCGGCGGAGCGGCAGAACAACCTGGCACACGGCGGCGGGAATGAGCCCGGCACCATTGTGATTATACGTGTGTGGCGGTATATGCTGCCGTTGCGGCTGCCCGGTTGCAATCGCCGCCTGCACCGCCGGTATGTCGCCGGAGAACAGCATGGGTTGCTCAGTTGGGTTATCCTTGCTATACCCCTCAGACGCCATGATCCGGATACCGTCCGCCTCGACTGCACCGATCAGCCCCGCATCGGCTCCTGACCGGCGAATGGCCCACTCCAGCGTCAAAGCCATGGCCCGGTCCACATCCAGGCTGGCATTCAACTCACGGTCAATCCGCTGAATGATTTGCAACTCTTCCAGGTATGCCTGCTGCTGATCATGCAGGCGTTTTTTCTCCAGACAGGCGTTGATCCGGGCCCGGAGCAGCGTTGCGTTGAATGGTTTGGTAAGATAGTCCGCTGCGCCCAGGTCAATACAGCGAATGACACTATCGAATTCATTCAGGGCCGAAATAACAATCACCGGAATATGCCGCAGCAGATCATCGGCCTTGAGCTGCGCCAGCACTTCGTAGCCGCTGACATCCGGCATCATGATGTCTAGCAGCAGCAGATCAACCGGTTGATTCCGCAGCAGGTTTATGGCCGCATGACCATCGACGGCAGTAACGACAGTGTAATGCAGACGGCGCACATAGCGGCCAAGTAACTCAAGATTATCCGCATTGTCATCGACAATTAGTATAACTTGCTGTTCTGGCTTCATTCGGCTATCTCTTCCATATGTGTAACTATACACGCGTTACGCGGTGGGCGATGAAACTGGACATCTGCGCCCGATAAAGGCTGGTTTCGCCTGCGGCAGCATGGTACTTTTTGATCTTTGTTTCCACAACATTTGCACTTCGTGCAAATGTTGTGGAAACAAAGATGCTCTATTCCGCCCTGCCGGAGGCGAAGTGTTCTTCAGGGTCAGTGACCACGTAACGCGTGTAACTATACACGCGTTACGCGGTGGGCGATGAAACTGGACATCTGCGCCCGATAAAGGCTGGTTTCGCCTGCGGCAGCATGGTACTTTTTGATCTTTGTTCGCCCTGCCGGAGGCGAAATTTCCTTTCGGGTTTGTAACCGCGTAACGCGTGTAACCAAAAACTAACTTACAACGCAACACTCCCCCGATCAGGACCAGGAAAGATCCTCGCCGGCATGGGTCGCTGCGCCATTGACCGCCGGCTCGGATGCGGCAACCTCGGCGGGCAACGACACGACAAAGGTTGAACCCACCCCGACCTGACTCATAACGCTAATTTCACCCCCCAGCAACCGGCACAACCGGCGGCTCAACGCCAGACCCAGACCGGTTCCTCCGTACTTGCGGTTGATCGTCGGATCGCCCTGCACAAAATCTTCAAACAGTTGCTTAAGCTGTTCGGGCGCAATGCCGACGCCGGTATCGCTCACTTGAAAATGCAGCCGCTCTATCCCGGTATCATCGGTATCACGGGTAACAGCCAGCGTGATGGTTCCCTGATCGGTAAACTTCCCGGCATTACTCAACAGATTAAGCAGTATCTGGCGAAGCTTCACCGGATCGCTATGCATACTTCCGACCCCGTCATCCACCGCAAGTTGCAGCGTATTTGCATTCTTATCGATCAGCGGACGGATAGTTGTCACCACCTCATCAATCAGGGTGGCGACGCTGAAGGTTTCCAGGGTGAGCGGCATCTTACCCGCTTCGATCTTTGAGAGATCCAGAATATCACTAATCAGCGACAGAAGATGCGTACCAGCCAGACGGATGCGTTCAACGTCGTGGATAATATCGGCATACTCCATCTGGCGGGCCTCAGAGCAGAGCAACTCACTGTAGCCGATGATGGTGGTCAGAGGGGTGCGCAGTTCATGGGTCATATTGGCCAGAAATATACTCTTGGCCCGATTGGACGACTCGGCGGCTTCTTTGGCCCAGTGAAGCGATGCCTCGGCCTGCTTCCAGGCAGTGATATCCCGGGCAATCACCTGAACGGCCGACCGGTTCTCGTAGATGAACGGCATCCCGCTGACTTCAACATCAATGACCGTTCCATCCAGCCGAACAAACTGTTCGGCGATAGGGGCAACCTCCGTTTGCATCGCATACATATGTTGCAGGCGCTCGGCAACCAGCGGGCGGCTGTCAGGATGCACAAAATCCATAATCGGTCTCCCGATGAGCTCTTCGGGACGTTCCGCGCCCAGCAACTGCGCCCCGGCCGGGTTGATAAAGACGAGGCGTTCGTCGCTATGAATAGCGATCAGGTCTGGATCGAGTTCGACCAGTTGGCGGTAGCGCGCTTCACTGGCGCGCAGTTGCTGCTGAGAATGCTCCAGCATTGTCAGCATACCATTGATCGACGTTCCCAGGCCGGCGATCTCGTCCGCGCCGGGGATTGTGACCCGTCCGGACGGCGTGCCGCCGGCAGCAATCTGGTTGACCCCACGATTCAGCCGGATCAGGCGTGACAGCACCGACTGTTCCAACAGGCCGACAGTAACCAGGCCAAACACCAGGCTGATCGCCAGGAGCGAGAAGAGCAGATAGCGCAGTGTCACCACTCCCTGGGCCGCGATATCACGTTCATGCTCGGCACGCAGCAGCAAGATCGGTTCACCCTGAATATTCTCCAGCAGCGTGTAGCCGGCAATAAGCCGATCATTCAATGGTTGAACGAAAACTGCCGGAGTATTTACCGGATCCAGCAGCGCGGTTTGTGCCTGCTGGAAATCGGACGGCAATGCATCCGTATCCAGGGGCAGAATGGTCAACGGAATATGCGTGATATCCGACAGGCGCGCAACTTCGGGAGCGTTCAGCGAACGCCCCATGATCAATGTACCCCGGGGCGGGCCGGCATCGGTGCTGGTCAGGATCGGACGGGCCGCGATCAGCATCGGGCCGTCGGGCAGCAACATAAACCCGTTTGCAGGCTCCACCGCAGCACTATGCTGGAGCAGGAATGCCGGCGCGGTGGGCCGGTCAAAGCGCTGAAAGGACGACGGGACCGGCATCGACTGCTCGGTCAGTACGTCAAACGCTTTCCCAAAAACAACGTCACCCGACGGATCAACCAGCAAAATAAGACAGAGACGATTGCTGATCAACATCTCGTCAACATAGTTGGCGGTGATATAGTCCGAGTTCACGTCCGAGGAAGCCATAAACGCATAGGTATCGTCCCAGGCGGCATAGTCATGCGTAATCCGATTGAGCGAGGTCAGATCATTGTTGAGCGTCCGTCTGGCCCGCTCCACATGCCGATCCATATACCGGGCTTCCAGTTGCGTAAAACTGCGCAGCAGAATAACGTGCAAGGCGACATAGAGCAGGGCGACCAGTCCCACCATTGCAACACCCAGGGAAAGCAACGTTTTCCGACGCAATGTCATAGGTTCGCTTCCTTTACATAGCAATCCTGCGTGAAGTGGAGGTCCGTCTTTAAACAACCACTATCACTATGCATCACCTGAAGACAGACCTTCATAGTCTCTATCCCTCAGTTCGTATTGCTATAGCCGCCATCGGACATGGATCATTATGTCACTATACATGCATAAATACTGCTATGCGGAACCCAGACGGGAGAAGAAAGCCGTCTGTATCAACTCCGTGAGAATACCTATAAATATCGTTAAAATGGCAAGAACGTTGCAATGTATTTTCGTTGCTAATGTTCCTGTATACTCTTCATTATACGGGAGTAACGCAAGTACGTCTATGTTTAGATGTTACATTACAGTATAACTCTTTCTATTTCCATAAAGTTACCCAGATGCCACCCATATACCAACATCTATGCAGAATCACCTGAGTCTCGCTTTACCTGCGTAAACTATACACTTACCAGATCGACCACCCGATGTATTATGCGTTTTCTTTATACCCATTTTTAGGATATTCCCCCTTTCTCGTTCAGATTTAGTTTAAAAGCGGTTTAAGCAGCGCATCTTCCCAACCAGGCCGGTATATCTGAAAACGACGCTTGACAAAAGAGTCGCCTTCAGCCACCATATGTCAGGCGGGGAAATACGCCCTAACCGGATAGTGCTGGAAGAAATAGCGGCGACTATCCCAATAAATCATTCCTAATAGATCTATGTATCAGAAATCTTTTCCGCCAGGCTATACAGGCTCTATTTTTACTTACACGAGTTACGCGGTGCGGACTGTTCCGGCCTCGTGCCGGACCCGAACGCCGGCTTCGCCTGCGGCAGCGTGGTACTGTTTTATCCTTTTTCACAAAATTGTGGCTCTTCGAGCCACAATTTTGTGAAAAAGATCGGGAATCTTCCGCCCTGCCGGAGGCGATTTCCACTTGCAAAAGAGAGACCGTGTAACTCGTGTAAGTAACACGAGTTACACGGTGGTTCATCAAACCGGGCGTTTCACCCGGTGAACGGCAGAATCGCCTGCGGCAGCATGGTACGTTTTGATCTTTTTCACAAAAATTTTGCACGAAGTGCAAAATTTTTGTGAACAAGAATGGAATCTTCCGCCCTACCGGAGGCGAAATTTCCTATCGAGTCAACGACCGCGTAAGTCGTGTTATTTACACGACTTACGCGGTGGACGATCAAACTGAGCGTTTCACCCGTTGCAAGCCCCCGCTTCGCCTCCGGCAGCGTGGTACTTTTTTATCTTTTTCAGGAACATGTGGCTCGGAGAGCCACATGTTCCTGAAAAAGAAACGATATTTTCCGCCCTGCCGGAGGCGAAGCGGGACGTTCATCCAGATGAACACCTGATTTGGAACCGACTGCGTAAGTCGTGTTATTTAGAATCACCCTGGTAGCAGCCTATCGGAACGGAGCCGCATTGAGCAGCCCGCCCGGTCCCTCCTCACTGTTCCAGGTCTTGTTGGGGCCACGTTCCAGATCGATTGGTGTG
>DAOTUI010000258.1:0-34232 GCA_034437035.1 Chloroflexaceae bacterium | reverse complement strand
TGGGAGGGGCGCGCTTCTGCGCGTCCGCCGCCCGTCCTGGTGCGGGAAATGGTTTCTGGAGCGGCGGTCGTTGTCGGTCGCACCAACCGCATTCCAATGCGCTCTGGCGAAAAAGTCCACACTTGAGAGGACGCCGTCCAGGGGTGATCCGTCTGCAGGGCCAGGTCGCTGCGCTCATAGTCCCGGCTCGTCAGGCGAATGCCGTCGGCGGCCAGCGTTGTGAGGAAGGGATCGAGCGGGAAATTTGCCATACTTGCGCTACCCCTACCGCTTACTCCAGATGCGCGTGTTCAGGTTGAGATCCGCGACGATATCCTGTGCCAATTGAATATCCTCCAGATGTTCGCGGATCTCCTCCAGGGCCAGGTTGGCCGAGCCCCAGAAGGGCGGCTCAAACTGGTTTTTGCGGATGGGGATGGCGATGTAGACATTGGAGTTGACAAAGGCCAGCGAGATATTGACATCCATCCGTTGGCGAAAGGCCACCAGCCGCTGCATCAGGCTGGGGGAGAGAATATAGCGTGCTTCGATCTGATCCTGGGCATAGACCGCAAACATTCGCTCAAATTCCGGGTCTTCCAGCCGCACCAGGTCGCCCGGCTGAAAGACATCGCCCCAGTCTTGCAGGCTCTGGCCGAGCTTGCCCAGCCAGCCCTCCATCGTGTCGGGCAGCACCAGTGTTAACCCCTGGAAATCCTTGTTAAAGTCGGCCACAAAGAAGATGCCCTTGAAGATCGTATGCCAGGTGGTCTTGCGGCGGCCCTTTGAGTCGGTGGTAGTGGTTTTGTACTGCGCATGCAACTCCGAGAAGCGCAACGCTGTCGCGCCCAGTTGCCCCGCGATCAGGTCTTCACCTTTGTAGCGGTCAATGCGTTTGCGGTAGATCCGGCTGGCACGAAATTCCGACTGTGAAATGCAATCTGTTGGGTGATAGCTCAAATTGGGGTCTAGATGGCGGACCAGCCGTCCGATCACCTGCTGCTTAAAGTTGCGCCGGTAGTTCTGGATGCGCCCGTTGTTGATCAGGGTCCAGAGGCCTATGCCCAGGGCGATTGATACAATCAGGGCAAAGATACCGACATCGGAGTTCATCAGCAGGGCACCACCACCCACCAGCAGGACAACGACGGCGATAATGGCGCTGCTGATCAATATGCGGATCTGCACCTTGCGGCGTTCGGTTTCCAGTTCCGCCAGCACCGGCTGCAACTCTCTGGTGTAGAGATCATGAATTGTACTGGTATTTTGCATATATTTATCACCAAACGACGAAAGACGAAGGACGAAAATCTGATTACCGATTACCGATTACGAACTACGGACTACTGCTGAAACATACTGCGCACATCAACTGCCTGGCGTTCGGTCTCGGTGGCGGTAAACCAGGGGCGCTTGCGCAGCGACATCATCTGTGCCATGATGCTGGTCGGCAGCATCTCCACGGCGTTGTTATACTCGGTGACGGAGGCGTTGTAGGCCCGGCGCGCAGCCGAGATCTGTTCTTCTACCTCGTTGAGACTGGCCTGCAGGTGCAGAAAGTTCTCGTTTGACTTGAGTTCGGGATAGTTCTCGAACGAGAGCATGAGTTGACCTAGCCGGTCGCCAAGCTGGTTCTCCAGTTCCACCCGGCGATCCAGCGAGATATCCCCGCTGATGGCGCGCGTGCGCAGTTCGGTCACTTCCGTCAGCAGGTCGCGCTCGTGGGTCATGTAGCGCTCCACCGTGGCAACCAGGTTGGGGATCAGGTCGTGGCGTTTCTTCAGCATCACATCAACGCTGGAGAAGGACTGCTCGACCTGGTTCTTCTTGCTGATGAGGCTGTTGTACATCAGCATGATCACTACTCCGACGATCACCAGGATGATAATCAGGACAATAATTGATGCGCCCATTGTGCTCCGGTGCTATAACGATATGCAGGATTGCAGGACCGCCGTAGCACCGTCCTCCTTTCTATGGCTTGCATGCGGTACGTGACGTTCGACTGGCGTGACATCACGCCGGCGTCTGGTGGTTACACTATAGCCAGTCTTCATCGGTTCCGCAAGTAGATCACGCTGTTGTTTGCCCCAGAGAGCACTGAGAACGGAGAGAAGGGCAAAAATGTATATCCTCTCCGGCCTTTTGTTTGCCACAGAGGAGACAGAGACCACCGCGGGCGCAGATGGGGTTGCAGCTATTCGTAGAACCAGTCCCCGTCAGTTGGACCACCTGTTCCAGTCTGCCCGGCTCTTCATACCAATGTGCCGGCAACCCGGCAATCAACGGGAACGGGCGCAACGGGCGCAACGGCGGCACGTTCCCGTGTAGCATCTCTGCGTCCTCGGTGTGCTCTGTGGCTATGACAACAAATCGGTATCAAACAGATGGGTGATCCAGGGCACAATAGCGGCAACGAGAGCGGCTGCCGTGCCGGTGCCGGCCCCAAAGTAGCCGATTGCCGGCGGGTTGGTCTCCGGGTTATGCTTGAGTCAGTGGTATGATGTTGCCGGTGTTTACTGCCACACGCTGTACTAGTGGGTCACTTGTTACGCGGATAGCCATTCTGGTTTCCGTCATTCGGCGCAACATCGTGCGGTAAAGACCGACAATGAATGGCGATAACCGTGACAAATGACCCACCAGGTGAACACCCGGTTTGAGCAGATGAACGGCAAACTCGCCGGCCGCAGCGATGATGCCGGAAGAACATAGCTAAGAAAGGTATATGCAATGGGTTGGATTGAATTGACGGCAACCATATTCGGCGTGCTCTGTGTCTGGCTGATCATTCGTCAGAGCATCTGGTGCTGGCCTGTCGGCCTGGTGCAGGTTACGTTATTCGTCTACATTTTCTACGAGGCCCGTCTCTACTCCGACATGATCCTGCACATTATCTACATATTTCTCCAACTGTACGGCTGGTATCACTGGCTGTACGGCGGTCATACACGCACCAGCTTGCCTGTTACTACACTGTCTGTCTATGCACGCGCTGCCTGGATTGGCCTGGGTGTGCTGGGCATGATGGCGCTTGGTGCTGCAATGCACACCTTTACTGATGCTGCCCTGCCCTATGCTGATGCCTTTACCACAGTGGTCAGCCTTATCGCGCAATGGTTGCTGGCGCGTAAGAAACTGGAGAACTGGTACTTCTGGATTGCCGTGGATGTAGTCGCTATCGGTGTGTATTTCTCCCGGGAACTCTATTTTACTACCGGACTGTACACGCTGTTTCTCGGTATGGCTATCGCGGGCTTCTTCGCATGGCGGCGCTCCTGGCAGATAACCGCCGCAGATCAATTGGTGGTGACGGCATGACTGATAGCGAACGTGTAGGCCTGACTCTGGGCAAATATGCCCCGCTGCATCAGGGGCACCAGATGGTGATCGAAACGGCGCTTGCCGAGATGGATCATGTTATCGTGGTGATCTATGATTGCCCTGATGTTACCCCTATTCCATTGCCGGTGCGGGCAAACTGGATTCGTCGCCTTTACCCGCAGGTGGAACTGTACGAAGCATGGGATGGACCACTCCAGGTGGGTGATACCCCCGACATCAAGCGGATGCACGAGAAGTATATCCGCGCCCTGCTTGGTGCTAGACGTGTCACCCATTTCTATTCCAGCGAGTTTTATGGCGCGCATATGAGCGCGGCTCTGGATGCGGTCAACCGTCAGGTGGATGCGGAGCGCGTGCGGGTGCCGATCTCGGCCACGCAGATTCGCCGGCAACCGTACACTGCGCGTCACTTTCTGCACCCGCTGGTGTACCGCGACCTGATTATCAATGTCGCATTCCTGGGCGCGCCATCTACCGGCAAAACCACGCTGGCGCAGACCCTCGCCGCGCATTACCGGACGGTCTGGATGCATGAATATGGGCGCGACTACTGGGAACAACACCAGATTGAGCGGCGGCTTACGCTGGATCAGTTAGCAGAGCTTGCCGAGGGACACCTGGCCCACGAAGAGCAGTTGCTCACCACAGCAAACCAGTATCTCTTTACCGATACCAATGTGCTCACCACCTACATTTTCTCGGAATATTATCACGGCACAGCGGCAAACCGTCTGAAGCAGCTTGCCGACCAGGCCGCGGCGCGGTATGATCTGGTGTTTGTGTGCGATACCGACATTCCCTATGAGGATACCTGGGATCGCTCGGGTGAGGCCAATCGGCAGGTGATGCAGCAGCGCATCCTGAGCGACCTGCATATGCGCAACATCCCCTATCTGCTGCTGCGCGGCGATGTGGCAACACGCGTCGCCACCGTGTGCAGCATTCTCGCGCGGTACCATAAATACCAGAACTTGCTTGATTTGTTTGAATGACACGAGTTACGCGGTGCGTGTTCAAACCGGGTGTTCACCTGGATGAACGGCCCGATTCGCCTGCGGCCGCATGGTACTTTTTACCTTTTTCACAAAAAAATTCACTTTGTGAATTTTTTTGTGAAAAAGATCTGGTCTCTTCCGCCGTGCCGGAGGCGAAACCGGCCTGCGGGTCTGGCAGGAGGACTGGAACAGTCCGCACCGCGTAACTCCTGTGAATGAGCGCCGGGGACGCGTCCGGTTTGGGTATCAAAGCCGGGATGGTATCAGAGAGGCGTAACGCCTTTCCCAATAGTACGGAGGATTACCCAATGAATACCACCACACGTAGCGGATTTATCGGCACGGGCTTGCTGGGGTTTCCGATGGCAGAGCAACTCTGCGTGGCCGGGGGTGCGCCGGTAGTCTACAACCGCACCCGCGCGAAGGCCGAACCGCTCCAGAGCAAGGGGGCCACTATCGCCGCGCATCCCGCCGAAGTGGTAGCGGCGGCTGAGGTCATTATCCTGATGCTGACCGATGCCCCGGCCATCCGCGCGGTCGTCCTGAGTGATGCAGTGCGGCCGCACCTGGCGCAGCGCACGATCATTCAGATGGGTACGATCAGCCCGGATGAGAGTTTGGAGATCGGCAGCGCGGTGCAGGCTGCCGGGGGTGACTACCTGGAAGCGCCCGTCCTGGGTAGCATCCCGCAGGCGCAGGCAGGCAGCCTGGTCGTAATGGTGGGCGGCACGGATGCGCAGTTTGCCCGGTGGCAGGGCCTGCTGGCGACCTTCGGGCCGGAGCCGCGCCATATCGGGCCGGTAGGCAAAGCTGCCGCGCTCAAACTGGCACTCAACCAACTTATCGGCTCACTCACCGGGGCCTTTGCGCTCAGCCTGGGCCTGGTGCAGCGCCATGGGCTCGAAGTTGAGACGTTTATGTCCATCTTGCGCAACAGTCCGCTCTATGCATCCACATTTGACAAGAAACTCCCGCGCATGCTGAAGCGCAACTTCGCCGATCCCAACTTCCCCGCACAGCACCTGCTGAAGGATATGCGCCTGGTTGAACGTGAGGCATCCGCGCTGGGTCTCACCACCACGCAACTCGCCGGACTGTGCCGGATCCTGGAGATTGCCGCCGCTGGGGAACTTGCCACGCAGGACTACTCGGCGCTCTTCTCCGTGGTTGTGCCGCCGGAAGCATAGCCATGCGCTATGGCGTGCGCACGCTATGCTTCCGCCGGCTATGTCCGTCTCCCGTTTTGAAAGTGGTATGATGTTGCCGGTGTGTACTGCCACACGCTTACTATCGTCAAACAGATGAATGGGAGGAGGGAATCAACCCGTGTCCGATCTGCATAGTGCGCTCTCCCGATTTTTTGGCTTCGCGGCTTTTCGTCCTGGACAGGAGGCGGCCATCAGCAGTCTGCTGGCGGGTGAACATACCCTGGTGGTCATGCCCACCGGTGCCGGCAAGTCGCTGATCTACCAACTGGCGGCGCTCTGCCTGCCGGAGCAGGCGGTAACGCTGGTGATATCGCCGCTGATTGCGCTGATGAAAGACCAGGTAGACAGCCTGAACCGCTACGGCATCCCCGCAACCTACATCAACAGCACCCTTGCGCCCGGTGAGCAGTCCCGCCGTCTGCAGGCCATCGCCGGCGGAGACTATCGTCTGGTCTATGTTGCCCCGGAGCGGCTGCGCAGCGTGCCGTTTCAGCAGGCGCTGCGGCAGGTCGCCGTCGGGCTGTTTGTGGTGGACGAGGCGCACTGTATCTCGCACTGGGGCCACGATTTTCGGCCTGACTATCGGCGGATTGCACAGGCGCGGGCGGAACTGGGGCAGCCGCTCACGGTGGCGCTGACGGCGACCGCAACCACGCTGGTGCAGGATGATATCGCGGCTCTGCTGACCATTCCGCATGCGCAGCGCATTGTGACCGGCTTCAACCGGCCCAACCTGAGCTTTGAGGTGCAGTATGCCTCCGATGTGGCCTCCAAGCAGCAGTTGCTGGCCGGGTTGCTGCACGACCTGGCGCAGCCCCAGACGACCGGCACGGCGATTGTATATGTGGGCACCCGCCGCGAAGCGGTGGAGGTCGCCGCTTTTGTCGGCGAGGCACTCGGCATCAACGCCGGCTCTTACCACGCGGGCCTGCCGAACCAGCAACGCAACGCCATCCAGGAGGCATTCCTCACGGGTGATCTGCCGGTTGTGGTCGCCACCAACGCCTTTGGGATGGGAATTGATCGCCCCGATGTGCGGCTGGTGGTGCATTACAACCTGCCGGGAACGCTGGAAGCCTACTATCAGGAGGCGGGACGCGCCGGCCGCGACGGGCTTCCCGCCCGCGCCGTGCTGCTCTACTCGCCGCAGGATCGTTTGTTGCAGCAGTGGTTTATCGAACGCAGCATGACCACATTTGCAGAACTGCAAACCCTGTACCGGGCGCTGGGCCGTGTGGAAGGAACCGCCGTGCAGACCACGCTGGAGCAACTGGCGGGGACGGCCCGGCTCGATCCGTTGAAGGCGCGCGTGGGGTTGGCGCATCTGGAGCGGGCCGAGATTATTCGCCAGACGGGGGACGAGGGCGCGCAGATGCATCTAGCACTTGCGCCCTGGGACGCCGCCGCCGTGACCGCAATTACCGCCGCGCTCGATGATTACACTCAACATCGCCAGCGTCAGCTTGACCAGATGACCGACTATGCCGAAGCGGATGGCTGCCGCCGTCACATTCTGCTGCGCTACTTCAGCGATTCCGGCCCGGCAGATGCGGAACGTTGCTGTGATAACTGCCTGGTCGAGCAGGTTCCCGTACCCGCGCCGCGCGACCTCAACACGCTGCCGCGCTCCGAACGGGCAGCGCTGATCATTCTGGATACGGTCAGACGGCTGCCCTGGGGCGTGGGTCGCCGCCGGATTGCGGATATTCTGAAGGCGTCGCGTGCCAAAGGTATGACCGCAATCTACCAGCAGCAGACCTACTACGGGCGCTTTGCCGAGTTTTCGCGCAAAGCAATCGAAGACATGATCGAGCAACTGATCACCCAGGGTTATCTCAAGATCGTTGGCGGCGATATTCCGGTGGTGACCCTGACGCAGCGCGGGCGGCAGGCGCTCCAGGCGCGCGCCCCGATTGCGCTGGCGCTCCCCGGTGAGGGTGACGCAGGCGATAATTCCGGCCGACAGCGCAAACGCTATGCGCAGAACCACACCACCGACGAGACCGAGGCACTGCTGCGCCAGGGACTGTGTCCTGCCGACATCGCCGCCGAACGTGGGCTGACCGAGAGTACCATCTTTCAGCATCTGGCGTTTTTGATCGGTGAAGGGCGGGTTGAACTCACGGCGGTGGTATCCGCGGAAGTTACCGCCCAGGTGCGCGCCGTAGCGGACGCGGTGGACGACCTCTCCCGCCTCAAGCCGTTGAAGGAGCGCCTGCCCGAAGAAATCTCCTATGATGAACTGCGCTGTGTCGTGGAGGATCTGAAGCGCCGGCGGGAGTGACGATCTCGGATCGAGTGGAAGAAACCATCCTTTTCTCACAAGAAATTTTCACAACATGAAAATTTCTTGTGAGAAAAGATAAAGACGTACCATGCTGCCGCAGGCGAGTCGGGTTCGCATCTGGTCAAACGTCTGATTTGATCGCCTACCGCGTAGATCCGGTTATTTGACACGAGTTACGCGGTCTCTTCCGCAGAAGGGAGCTATCGCCTGCGGCAGGGCGGAAGATTCTATTCTTTTTCACAACAATGTTGCACTCTGCGCAACTTTGTTGTGAAAAAGATAAAGACGTACCATGCTGCCGCAGGCGGAACTGCGCAGTAGCGCAGCAAAACAGACGTTTGCTGCGCTACTGCGCAGGTTTTGCTATTTGCAAGGTATTGGGTTTAGGACTTTCGCTTGAGCACCTCAAAGAGCACAAATACGCGGGTTGCGCAGTTCGGCCCGCACGTAATCGCGAAACAAATCAGTACGCACCTGATAGCGCGTTTTGCCCAGTTCTCTTGCTTTCACTTTTACGGAGAGCCAGGCGTGATACCAACACGCCAGATGATTGCGTTGCGACCGTCCCGTGCGGCATTGGCACTTCGCGCTGCCCGTCAGTTGCTTCAGGCCCCGATGCAGGTTCTCGACATCCCAGCGCACGTCGTGCGCGTCGTGCGCGACCTGCGCGGTCACGGCCGAGTCCCGGTCATTCGTGATGACCCAGTCAATGTCACCGTGTGTGGCAACCAGCGTGAACAACCGCACGGGAACGGGCACGTTCTGCAACCGCACGACCACGCCGTGCGTCAATCGCGCTGGGGTCCAATCGATGTCCTCCAGGCCGATATATCCGGCTTCCTTCGTCAGACTGACGCGCCGATTCCGCGTGATGGTGGTGGAAAACGTACGCCCCAACCGATGCACCAGCTTGAGATTGTCTGCCGCGGCATACCAGGTGTCGAACAGGATGGTCTGCGCCTGCACGTGCTTGTCGGCAACAGCGGCAATCAGCATCTCCCGAACATGGTCGTTTTTCGTCTTGCCATCGGCATCGGGCGCAGAGATGCGGTCATCGACGGGATAGACATCGTCCTCGGTGCCCGTGCGATGCACGAGATGAACGACGCCAATGCCCCGCACCAGGCCGCGTTCGGCCCCACGGTACTGGCGCTTGACCAGGTCAATCTGGCGCGAATGGCGCTTATCATGGACGCTATCATCCAGGATGAGGTACGCATCCGGCGAATCACGCAGCAATGGGCGGGCCAGTTCCCACAGCGTGCGGGCGGTGTGGCGCTCGCGACGCAGATAGTCGCTGACCGCATCGTGACTGACATCGTCCAGATGCTCCGCCAGATTGGTGCAGGTGTAGTTCACCGGCGTTGCCGGCAAATATTCAACATAGTGTTGTTTCGTAATCATACCCATAGGCTACCATATGGGTGGCTCAAGCGAAAGTCCCAGGGTTATTATGGTTATTTCTGGCGTAACCCGTAACCCGTAACCCCTAACCGTTAATCCCTACTCCTGGTACAGATGTTGCAATACAATCGGGCAGGTGGCGGAAGCAAAGCGAATGGAGAAGCGCATGACAGACCAGAAAGAACATGTACGGCTGGCAGCCGTGGCCGATATTCACTGTAGTAAAACCTCTCAGGATGCACTGCGCCCGCTGTTTACCCAGATTGACGATCATGCCGATATCCTGGTGCTTGGCGGTGATCTGACAGACTATGGCCTGCCTGAAGAGGCCGAGATCCTGGTAGAGGAACTGGCTGATGTCCATGTTCCGATTGTTGCGGTCTTTGGCAACCACGACTATGAAGCCGAACAGGTTGATGAGCTGAAGCAGATTTTCTGCGAACGGGGTATCACCATTCTTGACGGCGATACCTGCGAGATCCACGGGATCAGTTTTGCCGGGATCAAAGGCTTTGGCGGCGGCTTTGGACAGGGCACGCTGGGCTACTGGGGCGAACCGGCCATCAAGCGGTTTGTCCAGGAGGCGCTGGATGAAACGTTACGGCTGGAAGCGGCGCTGGCCCGGTTGCAGACCGAGCAGCGGGTAGCGATTCTGCATTATGCTCCCATCCGCGAAACGGTCGAGGGCGAACCGCCGGAGATCTTTCCCTTCCTGGGGTGCAGCCGCCTTGAGGAGCCGTTGAATCGCTCGCCGGTGACGGCGGTGCTGCATGGACATGCGCACGCGGGCGCACCCGAAGGCCGGACGAGCAGCGATGTTCCGGTCTACAACGTCTCGCTGCCGGTTTTGCAGCGCGCCTTTCCCAATCAGCCGCCCTTTCGCATATTGAAGTTGCCGTACACTGCGTAGGTCAGTTACCGATGGACTGCCCAATTGTACCGTGACATAGTACAGGAAAGGAGCCTACATTGGGTAAGAATATTTTTATACCTGGACTGGATGATTTTAATTTATCGAAATTGCAGGCGCTGCCCGAGGCGTCTGACTATACGTTTCACCAACTGCTGTCGCTCGCCGAACTGCAACCAGCCGACAAAGATCCCCAGGCCATTGAACATGTGCTGCACGCAGCCGAAGATCGGCTGCGGACATTTTCCGGCTCGATTGATGCGATTGTCGGCTATTGGGACTACCCGGTGAGCACAATGATTCCACTATTGTGCCGGGAATTCGGACTGCCCGCCGCGCCGCTGCGCAGCGTTATGGCCTGTGAGCACAAATATTGGAGCCGCGTGGAGCAGCAGGAGGTCATTCCCGAATGTGTCCCTCCATTCCAGAGTGTCGATCCCTTTGACGATGCGGCGCTTGCCAAAATGGAACTGGACTATCCCTTCTGGCTCAAGCCAATCAAAGCGCATAGTTCGCAACTGGGCTTCAAAATCGAGAGCGACCAGGATTTCCGGGAGAGCCTGGAACCGATCCGTCAGGACATCGGTCACTTCGCCGCGATCTTCAACCATTTGTTGAAGCAGGTCGATGTTCCGCCCAAGATCAGGCCGGTTGATGGCGGCTACTGCATTGCGGAGGGGATTATCTCCGGCCGGCAGTGTACCGTCGAGGGGTTTGTCTTTGACGGAGAGCCCCAGACCTACGGTGTTATCGACTCAGTTCGGGAGCCGGGTTCGTCGTCCTTTGCGCGGTTCCAGTATCCTTCGTCCCTGGACGACCCGGTGAAGGAGCGGATTGCAACGGCGGCCAAAAAGGTTATGTCGCACGTTGACTACGACAATGCCGCCTTTAATATCGAGTTCTTCTACAATGAGGCGCAGGACCGGCTCTGGCTCCTGGAGATCAACACGCGCATCTCGCAGTCCCACAGCTATCTGTTTGATAAGGTTGATGGCAAATCAAACTTCTCGATCATGCTGGATCTGGGGATGGGCCGCCGGCCGGAGATTACGCCCGGGCAGGGAACCTATCGCTGTGCCGGGAAGTTCTTCTTGCGCAAATATGAGGATACGCTGGTGCAGGCCGTTCCCAGTGAGGAGGAACTGCGCCGCCTGCACGCGGAATTCCCCGAAGCGGCCGTCAAGGTGAGTGTGGAGGCGGGCACGCGGCTCTCCGAATTGCCCACCCAGGAGAGTTATAGTTACGAACTGGCCGAGATTATGCTGGGTGGCGAAAACGAAGCGGAACTTTTGCAAAAGCATGAGCGCTGTCGGGAACTGCTGACGTTTACGTTTGCGGAGTAGCGCCGACACCTTTTTGCCACCGCGAGCACCGCGAACACGGAGGGATCTGCCGGAGGCTATCCTACGGCAATCTGCCCGCTACCTGTGGTCTGTACTAACCTTCTGATACCGATTTGTTGTCATAGCCACAGAGCACACCGAGGACGCAGAGATGCTACACGGGAACGTGCCGCCGCTGCGCTCGTTGCGCCCGTTCCCGTTAATTGCCGGGTTGCCGGCAAACTGGTATGAATGTACCGGATGGATGCGCCGGCACCTTTTTGCCACCGCGAGCAGCGCGAATACAGCGGGAGGTGGAACACGTTGAAACAACACTTGTCGTGTGAGCATTTTCGGGAAACTGTACGAAACGACGCGGGAGAGGAGGGCTTGCCTTCCTCTTCCGTTTTTGCGATCATGCCCTGGAGAGAATAGCGAACATAGGGCCAGGGAACACAGCGCGCCGGACCTACTGTTATCGGACAACCGGTTTGTTCTCTGGTTATCTCGGCTTTCTCTATCTTCCCATAGGGCAGAGGCACGCCTCGCCCGGTCAGGTCTCTTCATTGTTGTTATAAGGAGCGAATCGTGAAAACCGTCTCGTCCTTCCCCTACACCGTCCAGGAACTTGAGCATGTCTGGATTCCGCTGGCCGACGGCACTCATCTGGCCGCCCGTATCTGGCTTCCGGAGGATGCGCAGGTCCGGCCGGTTCCTGCCATCCTTGAATATATTCCCTATCGCAAACGTGATACCACCGCCGAGCGTGATGTGCGTATGCATCCCTACTTTGCCGGTCACGGTTATGCCGCCATCCGGGTTGATCTACGCGGCAGCGGTGACTCCGAGGGCGTACTGACCGACGAATACCTGCCGCAAGAATTACACGACGGTGTTGAAGTGCTGCGCTGGATCGCCAACCAGCGCTGGTGTAACGGCTCCATCGGCATGATTGGCATCTCATGGGGCGGCTTCAATGGCCTGCAGATCGCAGCACTCCGTCCACCGGAACTCAAGGCGGTTATCACCATCTGCTCAACCGATGACCGCTATGCCGACGATATTCACTACATGGGTGGCTGCCTGTTGGGCGATAATCTCTCCTGGGCCTCCACGATGTTTGCCTACAACGCCAGCCCACCCGACCCGGCCCTGGTGGGTGAGCGCTGGCGGGAACTCTGGTATGAGCGGCTCGAGGGCAGCGGTCTCTGGCTGGAAAAATGGCTGCGGCACCAGCGGCGGGATGCCTACTGGAAGCATGGCTCGGTCTGTGAAGACTTCGCCGCGATTACCTGTCCCGTGCTGGCTGTGAGCGGTTGGGCCGATGGCTACTCCAACGCGGTCTTCCGGCTGCTGGCTAACCTGGAGGTGCCCCGTAAAGGGCTGATTGGTCCCTGGGGGCACAAGTATCCGCACCTGGGCATTCCCGGCCCGGCAATCGGCTTCTTGCAAGAGGCGCTGCGCTGGTGGGATCGCTGGCTCAAGGGCAAGAAAACCGGCATTATGGACGAGCCGATGCTGCGCGTCTGGATGCAGTACAGCGTTCCGCCCTCCACCAGCAGCATGCTGCGGCCCGGTCGCTGGGTGGCGGAACCATCCTGGCCCTCGCCCCAGATCGCAACCCGCTCCTATCCCCTGACCCCAGGATGCATTGCCCGGCCTGGTGAGCCGGTTCCCACTGCCGCCCTATCCATCCAGTCACCATTGAGCGTCGGGCTATTTGCTGGGAAGTGGTGCTCATTTAGCGCCACCCCCGACCTGCCGCACGATCAGCGGGAGGAGGACGGCGGCGCGCTGCTCTTCGAGAGTGATCCGCTGGACGAGACGCTGGAGATCCTGGGCGCGCCCATAGTCGAACTGGATCTTGCCGCCAGTGCGCCCGTGGCGATGATCGCCGTGCGCCTCTCCGATGTTGCCCCCAACGGCAAAGCTACGCGGGTGACATACGGACTGCTCAACCTGACCCACCGGGAGAACCATGAGCATCCCTCCTACCTGGAGCCGGGGCAGTGTTATCGCATATCTGTGCGCCTCAACGACATCGCACAGATCTTCCCACAGGGCCACCGCATGCGCATCTCCATTTCGACCTCCTACTGGCCGCTGGCATGGCCGCCCCCCGAACCGGTCAACCTGACGATCTTTACCGGGGACAGCCGGCTGCACCTGCCCTGCCGGGGTTCAACCGAGCTTGATGGTACGTTGCCCCCGTTTGCCGAGCCGGAAGGCGCGCCGCCGCTGGCGAAGACAATGATCGCGCCGCGCCGCTACAAATGGCTGGTGACCCGCGATCTGGCGCAGGATATCTCAACCCTGGAGGTCGTCAAGGATGAGGGCGTCTCCCGATTTGAGGAGATTAACCTGGAGGTCTGGCGCAACACGGTCGAGTGGTACACCTACTGCAATGATCATTTCGACTCGGTACGGGGTGAAACGCGCAACATTCGTGGCTTTCGTCGGGGCGACTGGTCGGTCGAGATTGTCACCCGCACAGTGTTGACCTCAACCAGCACCCACTTCCACATTCATGCCGAACTGGATGCCTGGGAGGGTGACCGGCGGGTCTACTCGCGCAATTGGGACCGCGCAATTCCGCGTGATTTTCTGTGACAGACGGCACGCGTATTGCAGTAAAAGCAGCAGATCAGATAGTCGCATGGTGAAGGGAGCAAACTAATGCTGCTTACAGTCTATCGCAGCGGTGATACCTGGACGGCGAAGCGGGACGATCAGCAGGTTGCTGTTACATTTCATGATGGACGTGACGTGGCCGCCGCCGCGCTGCTGCTACATGCCACCGTCCGTACTGATGACCTGGCCGTGCGCGAGGCGTGTCATAGCCTGTCGGTCAGGCTAGAGGGCGATCCGACTATGGATTATGACCAACTGGGGACATAGACGCAGACTTACGCCGTTGCTCACCCAAAACGTACCATGCTGCCGCAGGCGAAGCCGGCTTTCAGCGGGTAAAACGTCCGGTTTGCATATCAACCGCGTAAGTCTTGAGACTGTGAAACCAGAGTGGGGCGACACAGGTGTCGCCCCACTCTGAGATCCTACCGTAATCCCTCATCCTGCAGGCGCGTATCAAGCCAGGCAGCATCTTCAGGGTTCAGTTCCGGCCCGGGCGGATCGCTGTGGTAGTCGCAACGTAGTGTGTAGGCGCCCTGCTCATAGACCTGCGCAAGCGCGGCAGCCAGATCGACCGTTACATCCTGATCTGGTGTGCGTAGTGGAACCGGGACTATTGGTAACGCTGCCCGGAAGGTCAGCGGCCAGATGGCGACGGTGGGACGTTCCTCAACCCGGCTCAGAAAGACAAAGTAGGGCGCATCCGGCAGGGGCGTCTCAAGCGGCCAGCGCACACCGCGTCGTAGCAGATCGAGCTCCAGCAGATGTACATCGGAGCGCAGAAGATCGCGGCGCTTACGCGCATATGCCTCGAAGCTCTCGCTACCGGACCGTTTGTTTGCCGGAGAGAGAATCTCGATCACGGTGACGAGGTTCTGGCTGCCGCCAGTGCGAATCTCGATCCGTTGCGTCCGGGCGGGTACCTCTCGTTCGGCAACGGCAGTCACACCCAGAATGGGTGCTGGAACGGCGGCCTCTCCCGCCGCCGGATGTACCGCTGCACCTGACTGGAGCACGGCCACATCCGGCTTGATGGCGGTCGGTATGCTGATAGTAACATCTTCATACGTAACGTAGGGCGTCAGCACGGCCACATAGCGCGGTACAAGCTGGGGTTGGAGTTGCGCCCGCAGCTCCGTGGCAAGATTAGCGTGAACATCTTCCCATACTTCTGCCGCTTCGAGAAACGGGTCCATGCCGGGAAATGGTGATGGCATACCAGATGGGCCTTTCCAGCACTGCGGACGCACAGCAGCGCGTCCCTGACAGAACGATCTACCCGCAGAATTTCTTCCATCCTGGGCAATTCCGGGCTACTCCCCCAGAGCTCGCTCATACATCGGCTGGGGTTCTTCATCGGTTGTCACTGCAGCCGGGACCGTGACTCCCAGCACCCGCGCCAGGCTGCCGGTCAGCAGTTCAACCTGAGTAAGTGTTTCCTGCTGCGCGCTGTTGAGTGTACCCGCGTCCCGCAACTGCTGCGTGAGACTCAGCAGGTAGCCCACCGGCTGCCGGAGCCGCTGCACCGCCTGCTCCAGGTTGCGGGTGTACGCATCTGCCTGCGGCCGGCTCTGGTTTAGCTCCATGTTCTGCTCAATCACCGCAGCCAGCATGCGTGCCAACGTCTGCACCGTGCGTGTGTCTTCCTCATTCCACTGGTTTGCCTCGGCCCCACCTACCGCGATAACGCCATATTTGTCCCGCCGTCCAATAATCGGTGCGGCGATCAGCGATGCTGCCGCCGGCAGGAGGGTATCTTGCTCCCGCTGCCGGCGGGTGTCGGACACCAGTATGGGGCGGCCCTGGTTAATCGCCTGGCCGCTTGGCCCCTCACCCGGATAGAGTGTCTGGTGGCCGTTGGAGCCGTCGCCCTCGACTGCCACTGTCGCGTAGCCCCCGTTCCGGTCGTGCAGGGCAATACTGACGGCGGCAGCACCAAAAACAGTGCGCAGAGTCTGCATAATATCTTCAAAGAGATGGCCGGGACAGTGATTCACCAGGAGCGTAGGCGTTGTGTACCCCTTGAGGATGGCCTCGGCAAAGGTGTGCAGCGTACACAGATGAACCCAGCGGCGGCGATTGACCACCTGGCTCTGCTCCAGGTTTTTGATCAGGTTGCCGCTAATCGTGGCAATTGCCGCGCTCTGCCGGTCATAGTGGCGTGTCGCAACCGGCTCGTAGAAATCCGCCAGTTCCTGCGAGATCAGCAGCGAGGCGCGTTCAACCACGGTTGTGTCGTAGGACCAGACCCCGTCAAACCGCCGCCCGCCCATGACCTGATCGTGCCCGCCCATCTCCTGGGCCGCCAGGATCGTCCAGAAATCAGCAGTATCGACCAGGACAAACCACTCCCGCGCCAGCGCCGAAGTAGGATCAAGTTCGATAAACTCGATGCCGGGGATGACCGGCGGACGCACATCGGGGACGCCAAAGACATACACTCGCCGGCAGACCGCTCCCAGGCGGCTGTAGCGGCGCAGTTGCTGCGGGAAGTTTGAGAAACGCTGGAAGCCCGCATAAAAATCAACCGGCATCTGCTGGTTAATCACCTGGTCTTCGATTTCGTGGCTGATAACATTCATCATGGTCACGGTGTTCACGGTGCGCAGGTTCTGATACTGCCCTGCGATGGCACGAAACAGGGAAATACTCATAGCGACTCCTCACATATCTGGTATCTGCCCGTGGATTATAGTGCAGCCACGGAGCGTTAAACGTTGGATAAGATGGTCTGTCTGGATGTATATATTGTATCGTAGATAGGTTCTCTCTGGTGGGCAAGGAGGAAAATCCCCAGATCAGACGTTCCAGGATTGCAAATTTTTCACATCCACCTGAGTATTTCCATGAATCGTAAACCTATGCATGTTCGGTAGAGGCGTAGCATGCACATGCTGCGCCTCTACCATTGCAACCTACGGTTGCAGCACGCCCTCCGTCTCGCCCTCGACGGCGATAATGACTTCATCGACGGTGGGGAACTGCAGCAGGGTCTGCGTAATCTGCTCCCGGATGTTCTCCACCCGTGCCGAGCCGCCGCCGTAAGCGCGTAGTTCCTGCGAGAAGTCAGCAGTTGCCACGCCATCCTCAATCGTCAGGCTGCGCAGCGTGACACGCGGCCCCCAGTCCGCTTCGCGGTCGGGGTAGTTTAAAACCTCTTCCGGCGTGGGAATGGCGGTCCTGAAGCCGGCAAAGGAGAAGCCTGGTCCCCAGAGCAACTCTTCCAGCGTTGCTGTTCCAATCGTCACGACATCGATGACGGGACGCTGTTCGGCCTCCAGGCGCTCATCCAGCAGCCAGTAGAGGTCAACCACTTGCACCTCAGGCGCATCCATATTTAAGACGGTCACATCGCGGGTGGCAAGGAGATTGCCCTCGGGTGTGCGCAGTTCCAGCATGGCCGGTTGGGTTGCCGGATCGGGCGGGGTTGGCTCGGTCCATTCCAGGCTGCCGATCACCCAGCTCTCGATGACTTCAATGGTGCGTTCCAATTCGGTGCCATCCTCCCAGACCAGCCGGGCCGTGATCTCCTGGGCCGCCGAGTCGCGCAGCCGGGCCTGGATATGCAGCGGCAGCACAACCGTTGCGTCCTCCTCCGGCAGCACCACCCGCATCTCTGCGTCGTCGGTATCCTCCTCGTCGTCACCGTTGTCATTGACGGGTGGGGCCGGGTCACCTCCTACACAGAGGATAAAATTCCCCTGCCGGTCGGTGCGGTAGTCATACTGCTCGCCGCGTGCCTCCAGGATGATCTGGTAGCCGGGCGTAAGCACCGGGGCAAACGCCTGATCCGGCGCAGGACATTCAAACGCACTGTTGGCCCACTCAACCGCTTCAACCCGCACAACCGTGATGATATCCGGGTCAATACTCAGCCGCGCAGCCAGATCTTGCCGCACCTGCTCCACCGGAGCGTCCTCCGCCATGGATGGTTTGTCCGCTGTACCGAGAATTGTCACCTGCTGGTCGGCAAGCACAATCTCTTCCCCGGTGCGCGCCGAGGTGGTGACGATCTGCACTGCGCCGGGTGTGTCGGCCTGGGGCGCGTCAAAGGTCAGTGTCGCCGAGAAGGGGCCGGTCATGCCGATATCGGGGCGGTGAACCAGCGTCAACGCTTCGGCCAGCAGGTTGCCGTCGGCGGTTTCGAGTTGCACCGCAATCTGGGCTTCAAATGCGCTGCCGGCCTCAAAGCCCTGCACCTGCAGCGGGTTGGTCACCGTGACGGCCCGATCAGCCGGCGAGGTGATGATGGCCGACTGCCCGGCGGGGAAGAGGGTTTCGTAGCGCCAGCGGTAGTAGTGCTGTCCCACATTGCCCATCTCCACCTGGAACTGCGCCGGGTTGCCGGGTGTGTAGGTCAGGATGCGCCGCTGAAACGGCTGAAACAGCACATCCTGCTCGACCCCCCCAACCTGCACCTGTGTCCAGTAGGCATCGGCGAGCGGGTAGCCGGTCACATAGCGCCAGTCGAAGAGTTCCGCCGCCTGGTTGAAGTTGCCGTTGGTGTAGACCAGACCGCCCTGGTTCATAAAATCCCAGAAGACGCGCGGAATGCCATAGTCGCGTTCAAACCGGACAATCTCCGTGGCCGGGTCATTGGCATACTGCGGCAGATTGGTAAAGCCCTGTGGCGTAAACTGCCGGATGACATGCTCGCCGGGTTGCAGTGCCGGCACCGTTGCCGTGATCCGCCGCAGATCGAGATAGGTTGGGAATGTGTTGTCGGGATCACCCGCGACCGGGATAGCCGGCGATAGCAGGGGAATAAAATTGGCGTCGCCAACCTGAACCTGCCCTTCGATCATATCGCGGACCAGCAGGCCATTGGTGACATACCACTGGCTGTCCGGGGGGACGTTCTGGTTCAGTTCCATCCGGCTCTTATCGAGATACTGTACCGCGCGCCGGGACTCCGGACTGTCGAGGTACCACTCTTGCAGCACGGGCGTAAACGGCTGCGGCCCCCAGATCCAGGATCGCTCGGTTGCATTCTGTTGTACGGGGTAGTCGGTGCGTTGCCACACATCGCGGAAGGCGGGACGGCCAAAATCTTCGGCGCTGACCGTGGCAAAACTTGCCACCAGCAGAACCGTAATAGTCAGCAGGTTGCGCAGTGAGCGCACAGGAACCTCCTCTCAAATACACGAATTACGCGGTGGGCGTTCAAATCAGGCATTTGCCTGTATGAACAGCCCGATTCGCCTGCGGCAGCATGGTACTCTTTTTTCTTTTTCACAAAAAATTTGCATGGAGTGCAAATTTTTTGTGAAAAAGACTGGAATCTTCCGCCCTGCCGGAGGCGAAATGCTCTGCCAGGTCAGTGACCGCGTAACTCGTGTCAAATACACGCGTTACGCAGTATGGCCTCTTCCGGTTCAGGGACCAGGAAACGTCTTCACCTATGAATAGGGGCGAAAAATCTTTCGCCCCTATTGCGTCACTGCCGGAGGCAATATCCACTTCCGGGGAAGGGACCGCGTAACGCATACAGATACCTTAATGTCGTGTGCGACGACATCAGTGTTTTGTTATACGAGTTACGCGGTGGTTTATCAAACCGGGCGTTTCATCCAGAAAACGGAAGAATCGCCTGCGGCAGCATGGTATGTTTTTGTCTTTTTCCGGAAAAAGCATGTTTCATTCCACCCTGCCGGAGGCGAATCGGGCCACTTGCCCAGGCAGATGCCTGGTTTGGAACCGACCGCGTAAGTCCTCTCAAGTGGAGACGGTTTCGCCAGAGCGCGGTAGAATGCGGGTGGCGAGATCGGCAGAGACCGCCGCTCCAGAACCCATGTCCCGCATCCGGACGGGCTGCGGACGCGCAGAAGCGCGTCCCTACAACACCAAGCCAACACCTGAGAGAGGGAAGGGACCGCGTAACGCGTACAGATACCTTAATGTCGTGTGCGACGACATCAGTGTTTTGTTACACAAAGTGTGCCAGGTATGCACGCTGTAGATAACAAAATGCCTGGCGCACTGTATGTGTGCCAGGCATAACCCGGATGATTGAGCAGATTGAGCAGTTTATACCAGTTTGCCGGCAAACCGGCAATGAGCCGGAATGGGGCACGCAGCGCAGCGCAGCCCATGCCCGTGTATCATCTCTGCGTCCTCGGTGTCCTCGGTGGCTATGACAACAAATCGGTATTAGCGGGTTGGCTGGTTGCGGGTCAATCCTGCTCCTTGCGGCGCGCTGTTCGTCGGAAAGATCGCCACTTCGTTGAGTGCCAGCGCCATGTCTTCCAGCGTCAGGATGCCGCCCTCACCCGCCAGCGGATCAACAATGCCATTCTCATCGGTGTCTACGCCATCCAGCAGGGTGGTCAGCAACCGATCAAACTCGGCGAGGAACGGCCCGGCCTCTTCGATGTTATCCGATGCAAAGACTTTCAGCGCCTGCTCGATGGCGGCCTCGATTGTCGCCAGGTGACTCTCGCTGGTGGTAATGATCTGGCGGGCATAGAAGTGCTGGTTGCCGCTCAGTTCCGTCCGTGCATCCATCTGCTCCATCACGGCGATGGTCGTTTGCAGATAGCCGCGCACGCCCACGCCGTCACCCGGATTCTGCGTCTGTCCATCCAGGTTAAGGTCGCCAAAGTGGGTACCCTCTTCCCCATCGAGGATGTTGATCGCATGCTCGATGTGGCGCTGGGCCTCGGCCAGGTCGCCCGCCGCCAGCGCATCCTGGGCAAACTGCTTGTGCTGCATCGCCGTGCGGGTCTGTTCTTCCGCTCCGAAGAGCGTCCCCTTGCCGGACGGCGTTTCCGGGGCCAGCAGTCGGGCTACTTCCCGTTCGGTATTAAACTGGAAATCACCCTCGAAGAAAATTCCATCAGAGGGTCGCAGATTGGCCGGGGTGGTCTCCCGGCTGATGATCAGGCGATCATACTCTTGCAGCAGATCCGCCTCCTGGCTGCCCTGCAGGAATGCATACCCGCTGGTGCTGGTAAGTTCTCCCAGAAAGAGCGGCTCATTCCGATCATTATGCACCAGCCAGGCGTCAAAGTGGGCGTCGGCCGGCGGTGGCGCCACTGGTGCCATCTGCAGCAGAAAATCGCCGCCGGGTGTGGTGGCATTCCCCGATACCCGAAAGAAGCCCACCCGGCCCGAGTCCGGGTCTGCCAGGGCATCCGGGGCGGGCAATGTGGCCTGCTCAGCCTGCAGCGGGATGGCGGCCAGCGCCAGCACCTGCGCATAGGCTGCGGTGATTGTGTCGGGTGCGGCCGGGTCGCCCACCAGTGCGGTTATTTGCGCATTCATATCCTCACCAAAGGGCTGCGCCTCTTCCACGGTGTCGGAGGCGGCGATTTTGCGCGCACTGGTAATGGCGGCTTCAACGCCCGCCAGACTACCGTCGATGGCAACCTGGGCCCGCTCCAGATGTTGGTCGTCGGCGGCAAAGGTCGCAGTCTGTACCGCCTCCAGTCGGCGGCGGCTCTCCGCTAAGTAGCCGCGCACACCCACACCGTCACCCGGATTCTGCGTCTGTCCATCCAGGTTGACATCGCCGAAAAACTCCCCGTTTTCGCCGTCGAGTATGTTGACGACATGTTCGGCATGATGTTTCGCTTCGGTCAGATTATCCGCCGCCAGCCCATCCAGGCTAAACTGTGCATGCTGCCCGGCGACGGTGGCCTGCTCCTGTGCGCCAATCAGCATCCCCGGCCCATCTTCCCCGGCAACCAGGATCTGGCGCAGTTCGGCGGTATAGTCGGCCGGTAGTTGCCCGGTGAAGGCCACCGGGCCGGCCGGTGCCGGTCGAGCGGCCGCTTCCTCCTCCGGTTCAATCGTGACCAGCACCTGGTCAACCGTTGCAACCAGATTCTCGTCAATGCTGTCCGTAAAAAAGATCGTGCCATTGGTTAGCGGTAGCGCCCCCAGGTTGCGCATGCTGCCATCCTGCGCCTGGAGCCACAGCGCATACCGGGTACCGGCAGGCGGCTGCGGCACCCGATCCAGGTGCAGGATGAAATTGCCGGCGCGGGTGGTTTCGCTGTCGGCAAAGCGCAGCATCCCCAGCGGTGCCGGCACACTCACTGGCTCCGCAATGGTCGTTGGTTCAATGACCAGCGTGTCCGGCGTAGCGGTGGCGGCCGGCGCAACGGTGGTGGCGGTTGGCTCCTCTGTTGGTGTGGCACTCGGGTCAACCGTGGCGGTAACGGTGATGGTGGCGGTGGTTGTCGGGCCGAGCGCGACCGCACCCTGATCATTGCGACCAAAACCCCACCAGATCCCCAATGCAGCCAGCGCAATCACCAGCACCCCCGCAATCGCGCGGAAGGTGCGGTTCGGCTGCGCGGGTGCGGCCGGTGCCGGAGTTGGTGCGGCTGTTGCCTGATCCGCTGCCGGTTGGGGGGGTGGTGTGGGTTGGGGCGTGGGCGCGGGTGTGAGGGGCATCCCCGGTGCCATAGTCGGCGTTTCCTCCGGCAGGGTCAGCGTGCGCAGCGGCGCGACGGCCGGTTGACCATCGGCGATAGTTGCGCGGACTGCCTGAATCGCCGCCAGGAACTCCGCTGCGGTCTGAAACCGCTCGGCGGGATCTTTTGCCAGGGCCTTCTCGATAAGCTGAACCAGGTCGTCCGGTATGTCCGGTTTCATCGCGCGGGGCGAGGGGAGCGGCTCATTCAGTTGCTTCAGGATCACCGACATCGGCGTGTCGCCCGTGTGCGGTGTGCGGCCCGTCACCATTTCATACAGAATGGTGCCCAGGCTAAAGATGTCCGCGCGCTGATCGACCCGCTGCCCCAGCACCGCCTCCGGGCTCATGTAGGCCGGGGTGCCGACGATTGCGCCGGTAACGGTCAGGGTGGCATCGTTCATTAACCGGCTAATGCCAAAGTCGGTTAAGACGGCCTGGGTGCCGGCGGCATCCTTGAAGAGCACATTGCTTGGCTTGATGTCGCGGTGAATCGTATCCTTGCTATGGGCATACGCCAGGGCATCAGCCAGTTGCGCCGTAATCGCCAGCGCTTCGCTGTAGGGTAACGCCTTTTTTTCGTCGAGGTATGTCTGGAGCGTCTGGCCGGGAATATAATCCACGACCATGTAGTAGAGGTTGTCCTCAATATCAAAGTCGATGACCTGTACGATATGCGGGTGTTGCAACTGGCCCAACCCACGCGCCTCACGCTTGAAGCGGGCGACAAAATCGTCCGATTCGGCCAGATGGCTATGCAACACTTTGATTGCGACCAGGCGTTCAATCGTTGGCTGTTCTGCTTTGTATACCTGGGCCATGCCGCCCTGCCCCAGGCGCTCGAGCAGTCGATACTTTCCTAATGTGCGACCCGTCAGGTTCATAGCGTCCCACCTCTGTCTGTCTGAAGCTCCTCAGGCAATGGCCGCACGGCGCTGGTGATCATGGGAGGAGTGTGATGTAACCGTCAGGACAATACTCTCTCTACGGAAGAACGTACAAATATAGCGAATTGGGAGCGCGATATGCAGCAGCGTTGTGCTTGCCGCCTCGCAACACGCGCGACTGTTATGCGAAGCGCCTTTTCCCGGCTATGATGCTCAGTATACACTTTCTGAAGTTAGTGTAGCATAATTATGAAAAATTGTGCGTCAATCGGGGGAAGTGATCAGCTAGGGAAAAGTCCTAGGTCTCTGGTCGGATCAGATGAGATATAGAAGATGCTACGCGGGTGGGTACGGTGTCGCTTATCCGATTGACAGGCAACATACGCATACGCTATAGTGCAGAGCGCACTGTGTATTGCGCATGTGCCTGGCAATCACTGGCCTGCCGCTGCGCCAATGGCGATAGGAAGGAAGGAAGCGATGACAGTTGACTCCCGCGACCGGCTTGCCCGCGCCCGTGACTCTCTCGAAGGGTTAGCGGTTGGCGATGGGTTTGGTGAACGGTTTTTCTTTACGGTTGCATCCGGGAATATCGATCAGGTTGTCGCCGACCGCCGGATGCCCGATCCGCCCTGGCACTACACCGATGATACTCAGATGGCACTCTCGATTGTGTCGATTCTGCGGCAGTATGGCAGGATCGATCAGGAACGCCTGGCCCGCAGCTTTGCCGAGCGCTATGCGCAACAGCCGGGGCGCGGGTATGGTCCGGCCATGCACCGCCTGCTACCCCAGATCCAGAATGGCGCTGCCTGGCATGCGGCGGCCTGCGGTCTGTTCAGTGGGCAGGGATCGTTTGGCAATGGCGCGGCGATGCGGGTAGCGCCGCTGGGCGCATTCCTCGCCGATGATCTGGATGCAGTTGTCACGCATGCGCGGCGCTCGGCGGAAGTGACCCACGCGCACCCCGAAGGAGTCGCCGGGGCCATTGCGGTGGCGGTGGCCGCAGCGCACGCGGCCCGACTGCGTGGTACCATGCCCCCTGACCGGCAGACGTTCCTGGATCAGGTGCTGCCGTTGCTGCCCGCCGGCGAGGTTGCTTCAAAGGTGCAGCGGGCGCGCAACCTGGAGCCGGACACGCCGGTCTGGTCGGCTATCCCGGTGCTGGGGAATGGCAGCGGCATTACTGCTCAGGACACGGTTGCGTTTACGCTCTGGTGCGCGGCACAGCACCTGGATGACTATGCCGCGGCGCTCTGGCTGACCGTGAGCGGACTGGGCGATATCGACACCAACTGCGCCATTGTTGGCGGTATTGTGGCGGCATACACGGGCACAGCCGGCATTCCCGCCGAGTGGCTGCGGCGGCGCGAGGCACTGCCGGACTGGCCCTTTACGGAGGACGCATGCATGCAGAAACGGTGATGCTCTACCGGCCGGTTGGCCCTGAAGAACTGCATCTGATCCAGGTAAGTGGCTATCGTGAGTTCCCGCCGCGCCTGCCCGGTCAGCCCATTTTCTACCCGGTTTTGAATGAGGAGTACGCAACCCGGATTGCGCGGGACTGGAATGTCACAAGCTCCGGGGCAGGCTATGTCACCCGCTTCGCGGTTCGGGCGGATTTTCTGCGTCGCTATGAGGTGCAAACGGTTGGCAACCGGGTCCATCAGGAGTACTGGATTCCGGCGGATGATCTGCCGGAGTTTAACCGCAATATCGTTGGCCTGATCGCGGTTATCGCCGATTTTGACGCTACCGACCGGCCAATCTGATCAGTTTGTGGAGTTTACACGAGTTACGTGGTCACAAACGCGGAAGGACATGTCGCCTCCGGCAGGGCGGAAGACTTCATTCTTCTTCACAAGAAATTTGCACCTTGTGCAAATTTCTTGTGAAAAAGAATCATGCTGCCGCAGGCGAAGACCGCCTTCAAGGAGGGTGATATCTGATTTGCACGCCTACCGCGTAACTTGTGGAGTTTACAAATATTCGGACGATTGGACTATTCAGAAGAGAAGTGCAAAGGAGCGAACGCATGACCAGTCCCACCCCACCCGAACAGCCGGGCCAACCCTACCAACTGCCGCCGAACTACCAGCCGCCCCCGCCGGAGAAGCGCTCCGGGATACCGACCTGGGTCTGGATCGTGCTTGCCGCAGTTGGCGGATCAGCCTTGCTGTGTGTCATTATCGCCATTGTCGTAGTCGGGTTCCTGACAGTATTGGGAGGTCGGGTAAGTGAGGTCTTTTCGGAGATTAACTCCGGGTTGGTTGAAGGAGTCGATGCCAATCCCACGCCCTTCTCGGTAGACCCGGCGGCGGCCCTCAGCCTGGGAGATACGGCAACTGCCGCGGATCTCCGCGTCACCGTTACTGATGCCTACGCAACGTCTGAAGTTGATAGTTTGATGGCACCATTTGCCGGAAACCAGTACTGGGTTATCGCGGCATCTTTTGAAAATACCTCCGATGCAAACTTTGCGTGGATTGGTCCGTACGATACCTGGCTACAGGATGCTTTGGGGAATTCGTACGAGTATTACTGGGAAGCGGCGGGTGATGAGAACTTCTTCGGGGCCGGCGAAATTGTGGACCCTGGTCAGACGGTCAGCGGAACTTTTGTGTACGAGGTGCCGGAGGATGCCGGCGAGCTCTTCTGGATCTATGTTGACGCTGATACTGGTGAACGGGTCGCCTTTGCGCTACCGTAATCGCGGCTGATGAACTTTAACGTCATTTCCCCAAGTTCTGATACGCGCGCCTGGCACGATTCTTGCCACAATACATTGCAGAAACGGTACGCTGAAGCAACAACTCCGCTTGCTGCGGTTGAAAGCGACGAGGTGCGAAATGACCCACTCCCCAGAGATGCTGGTTGGCCTGTATAAAACGCTACGGGATGCGCAGAACGCAATGTACGAACTGGAAGCGGCCGGTGTGCCCCATCCTTCCCTGAAGATCGCCTCGCACTCGCTGCATGATGCCGAGCGTCCCCAGGTCGAGGCGCAAACGCTGCCCGAGTCGTTCTGGTCGCTCTCGGTGACACTGCGTACTGCGAATTATGATCAGGTCCATGCCGTGTTGCAGCAGCACGCGCCGCTGACTATCGGGCGTGAGCAGGCTCCGCTTGCCGGACGCAGCGATGTGGACCGGGGGGCGATTGCCTGGCGACGTTATGTGTTTGAACCACCTTCACTGACGCCGGGTTATCCCGAGTCGCGCGGCAATGCCGGGACGACGGGTACCGTCAGCACCGGGATGTTTGCCGAGGGCGGCAAGGCCGAGGGCAATCCACCGGTTGAGGGCTTCCCGGATCGTGATCAGTAGCAGAGAACGAAAAGTTTAACGGTTGAGATGAAAAGGTTTGGGGGCAGCCAGAACGGCTGCCCTATTTTTATGCCTTTTTTCCCGCCACCACAAACTCATACAATTCTTTCTTCGAGGTGCGCTTTCGGATCGGTCTGATCGTTACATCGACAAAACCGGCGGCCTGAAACAGCGCGGCAAAAAGCTCCTCAACCGGGAGCAGTACATCGTAAAATCGGGAGTTCCCCACAACATAGTGAATCGTTCCACCGGGCCGGACGAGGCTGAATATCTGCCGGGTATGTTCGACCATATCGTAAAAATATTTGTGGACATAGCGCGCCAGGACATCGCTCCGTTCGGCAATCGCCGCCAGAATTGCCGGAAAATCAGGGTAGGGAATCGGGCAGGCAACCGGCGGCACCCACTTCCCGACGTTGCTGGTGGCACAGCCCCAGGTGCCCCCGATGGCCTGCCAGTCCAGTTCGCCCGCTTCGCGCCCGCTTTTCAGATAATCCAGCCAGTACATGTATGGGCGCAGTTCGCGGATGTAGCTCATGCGGTTGGGGTAGGGTGGGGAGGTTATCACGCAGGTGTAGTGCTCCGGTGGCAGCAGGGCCGTCAGTTGCCGCGCATCGCCATGGAGCACGCGCGGTTGCACGGCGATGCTGCTCCGGGCCGCCGCGTGAATATCATCAATGGCGGCATGCCAGGCAGCAAGCAATTCGGTGGTGGTACGAGGCAGGCGCAGTTCATGGTCCGGCGGTTTGAATGACATCGACTGGTGATTAAAGCCGGCGTTGGAGTGGGTGATCATCACGCGGCAGAAGGCGATCTTGAGCAGATCCGTAACGCCGGGCGCGTCGTCCGTCCGGTTATGGATTGCCTGCATCAGCCGGCTGAGCGTCGTCAGTGTCGGCGCATCCCACCACTTCTCGATCTGATGGAGCGGCGGTGTCCAGGCCGGTTCGTGCGGTTGCCCGGCAACCTCGTCGCCGATCTGCCGGGCAACCGGCTGCAACACAGCAAGCTCCCGTTCGCTGTAGGCGCGGGTCTTGGCGCGGGTCAACCAGAGCAGGAAGGGGTTGATATCGCTGGTAGTGGCCGGGATGCCCCGCTCGGCGCAGGCCAGTGCGGTTGTGCCGGTGCCGCAAAACGGATCGAGGACAACGGCAGCGCTACCCGTGGCATGCGCCGCCAGCAGTTCTTCCACCAGATGCACTGAGTATGCCGGGGTCAACCGCAGCCAGCCATACCGGGTATGCTTGAGATTGGCCCGGTGCGTGAGGTGGTCGAAGAGGCCAAGTTGCTGCCGGCTCATGCGCTGCTCCCGTAGTTGTCGGTACTGGTTGACTGCTGCATCCAGCGCTCCCGGCTGATGGAGTAACTGACGACAAAGCGCCAGATATGATATGCGCGCATCAGGGCCAGGTTGGCCCCAAGCCCCAGGTATTGCTGGCGCATGCCGATTTTCTGCATGACCCGCCGCGAGGCATGGTTGGCGGCGACCGCGTGGGCGCTGATCCTGCCCGGCGGCAACTCCTGAAAGGTATAATCTATCAGCGCGCGGGCCGCCTCGGTCGCAAACCCCTGACACCAGTAGCCCCGATCAAAGTCCCACCCGATAAAGGCAAGCGTCCCCTGCCGCACCAGCGACAGCGTGCATGTGCCGATCAGTCGCTCTTCTGATTGCAGTACAACACCCAGGCCATAGTAGCGGCGGGGTTGCCGGCCTGTATCGGTGATAGACTGCTGGATCTTCTGGGTGATCCGGCGGGGATCGGCCTGCCCCGGCAGCATGTAGCGGGAGACCTCCGGGTCCGCGCAGTAGCGGCAGATCGGCGCAATATCCGATTCGCACAGGTCGCGCAGCCGCAGACGTGCCGTCGGTAGGGCAAACGGTTCGGTGGCCGAAGTTGAACTGGCGGACATAGGACTACTTTCTCATCAAGCGGTGTGCGGGTAATGTGATCCCGGCATCACTGCAAAACAGGGCTTTGGTGAAGTAAAAGTTTGTTTTCCTCTTTTTTATCATGGATATTGATTCGGGTCGTCTATCGCCATTCCTTCGTGCTGGGCTGCTGTCAGTAAATCACCATCGGCAGCAATAAAGTTGACACCAGCAAGTCCAATGGCATGGTACCGAACATTGACCTCCAGGGCGGAGGCCAGTTGGACGGCATCATAGCCACGTAGCCGATAGCTCTGGGTTAGTCTGACTGCCCGATCTATCACCATAGCATCGACAAGCACTGACCGATACTCAGTCTGGTAATGTTGGAGCAACAGCGCAACAGCAGTATCCCGTTCCTGAATGGTAATGGTTCCAGCCCGCTGTCGCGCCGCGATAGCTGCCGCAGCCTCAACGCGGGTCAGTGCAGATACCAGGATGGTATGCCCACTGTTCGAGTCGGTCAGGGTATTGATCCAGGTGCTTCCAACTTCCGGCAGATAGCGTTTAACCAGAGCGCTGCTATCCAGGTAGAAGAAACTCACACCTTCGGCCCCCGCTGCTCCAGAATAATCTCACTCAGTGGTCGGCCGTTCCGTCCCAGCGCAGCGCGTACTTCGTCCAGAGTGACGGTGCATTGTGCGGCGCGCGCTTGCTCGGCAGGCGTAAGCTCTGCCAGTAGGCCTGCCTGGCGTAGCACCTCAGTTGCCAATTCACGTTCACTCGATGGTTTCCCTGCACGCTGCAATGTGGCGCGTATCTCGTCCAGGGTAGCGGTGGACTGTGCGGCCTGCTCCTCTTCCGTGTGTCGTTTTTCCAGCAAGCCTGCCTGACGCAACAGTTCAGTTGCCAGTTCATGCTCACTCACTGGTTCGCGGGTCAGCCGTTCGTGGAGCCATTGCTGTGCGATGGCTTCGGCGCTTGTGCCCTGGCGGGTGGCAGTCGCCTGTAACCGTTGATACAGCTCATCTGGAAGTTCAACCGTTAATACGGTCATCTCCGTTCACTTCCTTTCCTGACTGGTCTTCTTTCCATCCTATCACAGCATACCCGCTACAGCGTGCCCACCCAGTAGCGGTAGGCCTCCAGCCACTCCGCGCTGGTGGGGTCCGGATCTACAAACTCCAGATCTTCCAGGGACGCGTTGTACTCCTGCCCGCCCTTGCGAATGCATGCTATAATCCCCCGGCGCAAGCTACTCTGCGCTTCATTGAGCCCGATAACCTCAATCAGATCGCCCAGCGCCCGGGCCTGCAGCGGGAAGTTTAACTGCTCATCCAGCGTACATAGGACGCCGGTGAACTCCTCGTCTTCGTTGTAGCAATCCACGGTGGCTTCGTCGATCAGGGCTTGTAGTCGCTCTTTATTCATGAAATCCTCCTGTTTTGATAAAAAAATTGAATACATGTTCATAGATAAGGGTTGTCCCTTCTACTGCCTCGACACATCCTCGGTTGTTCTGCTCGCATCCGCAGGCCAGGGTTCCGCATTGCCGGCGCTATCGTAGGCGCGGACGCGGAAGGCAAAGTCTTTCCCTTCAGTCGGGCCAAACCAGGCGGAGGTTGCGGTTGTCGCGCGTTTCCAGTCACGCCAGCCGCCATCAGGCAGTTCGCGGATCTGCACATCGTACCTGGTGATAGCCGACAGTTCACTGCTGCCGCTCCAGTAGACCCGGTAGCCGCGCATCTCCGGCACAATCCGCGTTACCCGGCTGTTGTCGGCGCGTTGCTCTTCAACAATGCGGACGCTGAACAGTCCAACCAGCGAGAAGATCAGTAGCAGCGCGGCGACGGCCACCAGTCCAACTGCAACGATGCCGAAGATCTGGCGGCGGGGCATCCGGCGTAGTATAGTCAACCCTGTTTCCATCGCGTGATTCCTCCTTCGCTATCGGTCTGGCAGATGCTGCTGCTGGTCACAGCGCATCCGGGCACCAGCGGGCACTCCAACACTGCTCATGATACCAGCAATCGACGCGCGGTGGGCGACTCAGCCAGCCGCCATCCATTTCTCAGGAACCTGGCACCAGTCTGCTTCGTCTTTCTGGTAGTAGCAGTTCCCTGAGCAAACCGGAGAATCCTCTGAACTGCCGTCTATTTCCCACGTTGCTATTTTTGATAGTGTCATGTGTAGCCGGAGCAGCATAACGTATGTGAAGATCTACAAGTACGAATAAATCCGCTTTATGTCAGTTGCCGCATGCATAACCAACTATAGACTATACGTCAGAACGTTTTTAGGGAGAGAATCTATGCGACGACTTGTGCCGCTCATTCTGCTGATTACACTGCTGAGTGCGTGCAACCTGTTGCCGCGATCAGATCAATCCTTCGATGGTATGACGATCTCCTTTGCTGCCTGGGAGAGCGAACGCCCCGCATATGAGACGCTGGCCGCCCAGTTTTCATCGGAATATCCTGACGTTCGAGTGGTCGTTGTCGCAATGGAAGATCTGGTGCAGCCCGCCGAGGGGGAGCCGGATACGCCGCTGCGCCTGCTGCGCCGGGTTGTGTCCGGCGCGGATACCACCTCGTCCTGGGTTGCGCCCCCGGAAGCCTTCGGCACCGACCTGCTGCTCAACCTCGCGCCGTTGATGGATGCCGACGAGACCTTCGACCGTAGCGATTTCTATCCGGGCATGCTGGAACAGTACACCTTCGATGGTGGCACCTGGGTGCTGCCCCGCTATTTCTATGCCCAGGCGCTGACCTACAACCGCGATCTCTTTGTCGCAAACGATCTCCCGGAACCGGAGCCGGGCTGGCGTTGGAGCGATCTGCTGGATATTGCCGGGCAACTGGCCGACGGGCGCGACACACCATTTGCCGTCTATGGCCTGGTAGATCAGAGCAACGGCATACAGCCCCTGCTGGCGCTGCTCCAGGCGCAGGGGGTTGATCTCATGAACACGCCCCTTGATCAGATACAACTAGATCAGTCCGGTACAATCGCGGCGCTTGAGCAGTTACGCACGCTGCATGCTACTGGGGCAATCTTCCTGCTTGATCTGGACACAGGTCATTCGCGTAATGCCCAACAACTGGTGCAGGCAGGCCAGGCTGCATTCTGGGGCGAGTTTCTGGCCAAGATGACAGGAACCTCCGGTCGGGATGCTTCTGCAGCAACGGTGCCGCTGCCCTTTGACATTGGGCGCGTGCCCTATCCGGTTGATAGCCCGCATCTCTTTGGGTTTGGGCAGGGCAGTGGGTATATTATCAGCGGTGGTACGCGCTATCCCCAGGCGGCCTGGCACTGGATCGAGTTTCTGTCCCGGCAACCTCTGGAGACGCCCACGGTTCCATCCGATTTTGCCGAGCCGGGGCGCATTCCGGCGCGCGGGTCGCTGGCCGAGGAATTGGATTTCTGGGCTGGTCTGGATGACCGCACCGCAACCGCCTACCGCTGGGCCATCGGGAATCCGTTGCCGCCGGCGCGGCAGGCCCCTGATCCGCGTTTGCCGGGTCTGCTGACTACGCTGGTGCAACAGGTAATTGGTGCAGGGGTGGACCCGGTGCAGGCTGTGGCGACCGGGCAGCAGCAGATCCAGGCACAGCTTGCCGCTGAACCACTAACACCGCCATCCCCGCTGGATCTGGGGCCAGTGGTTGTGGCGACCCCGCCACCGCTCCATACCCGCGATGAGGTTGCGGAGATTACATTCGCGGCCACAGGCGTTGATGCGGAGGAGATGCGTCAGTTGGCCGAAACCTTCCAGCAGGAGCGTCCCGACATTGCGGTGACACTCGATGCGACGCATGTCTTCACCGAACCGGTTGCCCTGACCGATATTGCCGGCGCAAGTGACTGCTTTCTCTGGTGGTCAGCCCCCCGGCATGCTGAAGAGCGGGAGGCGCTGCTCGACCTGCAGCCGCTGCTTGAGGCTGATAGCGATCTACCCCGGAGCGATTACCCGGCGGCCTGGCTCACGCCCTTCCGGGAGGAGGAAGGACTATTTGGCTTGCCCTACAGCGTGGTGTTGCGGGCGCTGCACTACAACCGCACCGCCTTTGACGCGGCAGACCTGCAGCCGCCGACAGCGGCGTGGACGCCGGAAGATTTCCTGACGGCGGCGCAGGCGCTAACCATGGGCGAGGGCGATCAGAAGCAGTATGGCTATGCGCCCCTCGGTGGCGCGTCCCGCGATCTGATCTTCTTCATTCATCAGTTTGGTGGACAGATGATCACGGGAAGCGGCGCTGATGCGCGCCCCAACTTTGCCGATCCCCAGGTGATTGCCGCAGTACAGTGGTACCTTGACCTGGACCGGGTGCATGCTGTAACGCCGCCGCTGACCTTTCCCTATCGCCGTGATGATCCGCACTACGACGATACGGCGCGCACCCTGGCGCAGGCTGGTCGGGTGGGGCTCTGGTTTGGCGAGAGTGCCCCGCTGTCACCGGGGGTTGAGTCGGCGACTCTGCCGTTTGACGAAGGCATTGCGCCACTGCCGGTTGGGGCAAATGGTTTGCATATGGGTGATTTTGTCGTAGAGGGGCTCTACATTTCGGCTGAGACCCGGCAGGCCAAGGCGTGTTGGGACTGGCTGAAGTTTCTCTCGGGCGACGGCACGCTCAGCATGCTGCGGAACAGTCTCCCGGCCCGGGTTTCGGTGGCCCAATCCGCGGAGTTTGTCGCCCAGGCGCAGCCCGACATTCTCACCATCGCACAGGCTTACGGCGAGGTGCTGAATCAGCCGGTGCAACCGGGGAGCGCGTTTGACGCGCTGGATGGCACCGAGGCATTCACCCTGGAATCCTACTGGTTCTTTGCCGCGATCAATGCGGCGTTGACGGAGGAGGCGGACCTGGTGCAGGCGCTGACCCAGGCGCAGAATGTGACAACCGCGTTTATCGACTGCCGGCTTGCCGGTAGTGCGCCGGATGCCTGCGCGCTTCAGGTAGACCCGGACTACCAGGGCTTTTTGACGGGTGAGGCACAATAACACAATCTCCCGCAGGCTTTCCTACGGGAGATTTGCGTCAGTTGACACGCGTTACGCGGTGCGGATGGTTCCGTCCGCATGCCAGACCCGGAAGCCCGATTCGCCTGTGGCAGCATGGTGATGTTTCTTCTTTTTCACGAACATGTGGCTCTCCGAAGCCACATGTTCGTGAAAAAGACCTGAATTCTTCCGCCCTGCCGGAGGCGATATCCCTCGCCAAACGCGGGATCGCCTGATACATATCAGCATTGACAGGTTCGCGGTTTTCGCTCATGTCGTGTTGTTCGTGGTCCAGACGCCACCGCGTAACTCGCGTCAATTACACGCGTTATTTACACGAGTTACGCGGTGGTTCATCAAACCGGGCGTTTCACCCGGTGAACGGCAGAATCGCCTGCGGCAGCATGGTACTTTTTGATCTTTTTCACAAAAAATTTGCACTTCGTGCAAATTTTTTGTGAAAAAAGATGGTTTCTTCCGCCCTGCCGGAGGCGGAATCTCCTTTCGGGTGAGCAACCGCGTAAGTCGTGTTATTTAGAATCACCCTGGTAGCAGCCTATCGGAACGGAGCCGCATTGAGCAGCCCGCCCGGTCCCTCCTCACTGTTCCAGGTCTTGTTGGGGCCACGTTCCAGATCGATTGGTGTG